>NZ_AUCT01000001.1:0-166155 GCF_000429905.1 Desulfatibacillum aliphaticivorans DSM 15576
GTCAAATAAATCCGGATTTGGGGAATATCAAGGCTTTTCGCCCGTCAGCACCCCAAATTCCCGCTCATACTAGCCTACAACTGTCGAAGGCAGGTTTTGTGGTATGTTCAATTCAAACAGCATATACAGCGTAGACTGGTATAAAGAACTTCTCATGGATTGGTGGTCAACGCGCAGGGACGAACGGAGCGCCGAAGAATAACGGCGCGCCCGGCTTTTATGCAGAATGTTTCAGAACCAGCACGGTAATGTCGTCATCCAGCATGTCGCCCTGGCCTCTGAAGGAATCCAAACGGTCAATGAGCGCCTGCACAAACTCCGAGGGATTGAGCAAGCGGTTTTCGTCCAGAAAGGAAGTCAGATTTTCGTCGCCGAAAAGATCCCCTTTCTCATTGAAGGTCTCGGTGACGCCGTCCGTGTATATCACCAGGCTTTCGCCCTCTTTCATCCGAATCTCTTTTTGTTGGATTTCCGTTTCCCAGAGTTCGCTTTCAACCATGCCAAGGGGGACGCCGGCGTTTTCCTCAAATAAATTGACGGTTTGATCAGCGCTCATATGATACATTTCCGGGTGTCCAGCCGACGCAAGGGTGAGCGTGCCCTGCTCCGGATCGAACACGGCGAAGGCCATGGTGACAAACATGGTTCCGGGCAGATTCGTCAGCAGTTCATCGTTGACTTGGCTCATGATCTTGAGAGGGTCGTTCACGCCCCGGCTTATCACGGTATGAAGCATGGTGATGGTGATGATCATGCCCAGGGCGCCCTCTACGCCCTTTCCGGCCACGTCCGCAACCATGAATCCCACCTTGCCGTCAGCCAGTTGGAAGAAGTCAAATGCGTCGCCGCCGACCTGCCTGGCGGGCTTGAAATAGGTCTCGTAGAGTAAATTCGGGACTTGAATTTTTTCCTTTGGCAAAAATTGCTGCTGGATGTTCTGGGCGATCTCAAATTCCTGTTCCAGCAATTGCTTTTGGACCAAGTCGTTTTGCGCGGTTAAAAGCTCTTTTGACATCCAGTTCATAACATCGGCGAGGCGGCCGATCTCATCCTTGCGTTTAATCTCTATTTGCCGCCCCAGGGCGCCGGAACCAAGGTCCCGGGCGAACTCTCCGATGTCCCAGATGGGCCGCAGCATGCGGCGGGTGACCAACAGAGCGATCAGCATAAAGGAGAGGGTGAGCAGGGAGGCGATGAGGGCGGCCCGCTCCATGGTCTTGGCCGTTTTTTCCCGCAGGCTGGCCAGAGACAGGCCCAGGACGTAATTTCCCATCACCTTGTCGCCTACAACCATCTCTTTTTGCAGCAAGCGCACAGGCTCTTTATGGAAGGCGGATTCGGATTGGCCTGATTCGGCAATAGTCTGCAAATACTGTTTGTCGGCTTCTTCGGTCACAAAAAGCCGGTGGTTTCCATATTCCACCAGCAGAAATAAAATGTCCTGATTTTTTATGAAGCGCCTGGCGGAGATTTCCAGGGCGAAGTCGTCTTTCAGGATGAGGACTTCCTTGTTTTGTATAATAAGATTGTCCAGCAGGGATTGAGCCCTGATAATCTTTTCATGCAGCAGGTCCCGTTGTTGCATTGACGCCATATATCCGGTCAGGGTGACTCCCACCACCAGAATGAGCAACAGGTTTAGCAGGGTGAGTTTTATTCGCAGACTCAAGAAAAAGGCCCTCCGTGGTCTTTTATAAAATCCCTAATTCGACTCCAAGGCCTCGGAAAGCTTGCGGGCCTTTATGCTCAACTCCTTGACGGACTTTTCGGGCCTGTATTTGTATTCCTCATCAAACAGATCCGCTGCAGTCTTGTAATTGGACTGCTGATAGTTGACCAGGGCTAATTTGTGCAAAGCGGAGGCCAATTTTTCATGGACATCCTCTTTCATGAGGGGAACGTGGGCGATGGGCCTCAACATGTCTATAATTTCCTGAAACTCGTACTTCTGATCCAGTTCGTCCGCTTTTTGCAATTTGGCCTTTATGGCGGATATGGCCTTGGGTTCTACTTCCGCTTTTCTTCTCTGGGCGATGTTGGCGAGCCCATTATCCTTGGCCGCCACCTTTTTAGCGTTTTGATAGGAGATATAGGCGAGTTCGTATTCTCCCTTGTCGTCATAAGCCTTTGCCTCGGCCGTAAATCTTTTATATTCTGCAACGCGCCAGGCTGGGAGCTTATAAACGGGCTTTGCAGGCTCCGCCGCCTGGGGTTGGGCCTGGGGCTGGGGCTGGGGCTGAGCGCGCATCAAATCAATCTCCTGCATCTCCTTCCGTGCAAGCAGGTAGAGATGGTGGCTTTTATCCACTTGCCCGAAAACCTCGTACGCCTGGTCATAATCCCCTTCGTAGGCGAAAAGCATGCCGTCCAAAAACAACTTTTCATTTTCGTCGGCCTTCGCGTTGTTGTTGGCGATGGCGTCGGTGATGGCGTCGTTGATGGCGCAGCCGGGCAGGACGAGCAACGACAGCGTAATGAGGATGCAGGAAAGGCCGGCGATTCTTTTAACGAACATGAGATCCATTTTTTGTTCCTATCGGTTTTCTATTTTGGATGTGGCTTTGATATGGATCACGTTATTATCATCCATATAGGCGTCGAGCTCAAAATTCCCTTCGTAGGCGACCCGAACCAGCCCCAGGCAGCTCAGCTTGGAATCCTTGGGCTGCTCCGCCACCTGTTGCATGCGGGCCATGTAGGCTTCCGCCGGAGAAGAAAATTGCTTGATCCAGTCAATGGCGTCCAAAAGTTCCTTTGGCGTGTTTTCGTCTGTGGAAACGGGATTGGAAACCTGGACGATGATTTCGTCATTGGTCAGTATGAAACTAAACTGGAAAAGGGAAGGGTCCGAATGCTCCCAGTCTCCGTATTTGATGGCGTTTTCCACCAGCTCCCTGCTAACCATCCCAACCGCCTGTCCAAAATCCCGATCCCTGAAGAGGGCCTCCAGGCAACCTACGATTGCGACGCGTAAGGATTCGGCGCTTTCCCACTCCTGACCCAACGGAGTGTTCAGCTTGATGTCAACTTCCATCTTCGCCCTCCTATTCGATGGCGCTTATTTTTAACAACCCTTCCTGTTTTTTCTCAAATATCTTCAAAGCGTCAAAACTGAGCTTCTGCCATTTCATGGTCTGATCATAGACTATTTCTAAAGGAACCTGCTTGTTCCGCAAATCCTGGATTAACTGAATGATGGCGGTGATGGTGGAGGAGTTAAAATACTCCAGGTCCTCGAAATGCATCTCAATGGCGGATTGCATTTCCTTGGCTGCATCGCAGACCATTACAAAGAACGGATCGAGGATTTTCCGGGGCTGACGGTCGTTGCTCTTCCCTTTCCAGTCCAGTCTGATTTTGCCCGAAACGGGTTCACCGACCTCGATGGTTAAATCATTAAAAACGAGATTTTCCATTTGGTCACCTTTGTGCTTTATTTTTTTTACTTATTGTTCAGGCTCGTTAAACTGATCCGGTGACTTTTTTTAACTTGCCCCATGCAGACTTGGCAAGCCTTTTTGTTAAGATTGTCCATGATTCAAGGCAATCTTTAATCGCACTTCCGGTCTTTAAGGGCCTTCACCAGATACATTTGAGCCTTTCCAATCCCCTTAAGGCGGATCATGCCGCGCGGATCGCATTGGAATTGGTCCTTCACCTGCAAATAGGTGGCCTCTGAAATATTTACTTTGTTGGGAATGCCGTTGGCCTCCATCCGGCTGGCCAGGTTGACCGCTTCCCCCCAAACGTCATAGCTGAACTTTGTCTGGCCGATGACCCCCGCCACCACCGGCCCGGTATGGATGCCCACGCGCACGTCCCAGGAGTTGATGCCCAGGGCCTGACGGGCCTGTTTGATGGCCTTGATGCTCTCCACCATGTCAAGGCCGGCCTGCACGCAATCCATGGCGTGGTTTTCGTTCAAGACAGTCAGACCTCCGGCGCACATGTAGGAGTCGCCGATGGTCTTCAGCTTTTCCAGGCCGCGGGCTTCCACGATCTCATCAAACAGGGCGTAGCTGGCCTCCAGGTCGTCTATCAATTCTTCGGGCGATATTTTCTCGGCGTGAGCCGTAAAATCCACAAAATCCGCAAAAAGTATGGTGACGCTGTCATGGCGCTTGGGCGTGACGCGCCCCCGCGTCTTGAGCTCCCGGTAAACCTCATCCGGCAGGATGTTAAGCAGCAGTTGCTCCGACTTGTTGCGTTCGGCCTCCAGGTCGCGGGTGCGGAGCTGCACAAGCCGGTCCTGCTCCTGGTAAAGCCGGGCGTTCTCTATGGCGATCCCGGCATGAGCCGCCAGCAGATGCAAAATCTCCCCGTCATAGGATGAAAAAGGCTCGCCGCTGAGTTTGTCCTCAACAATGAGAGCGCCGATCGCCTCCCGCTTTCCCGAAACCGGCGCCACAATGGCTTCATACTCGCAGCCGGGATTTAAAAACGGCAGTTTTGCGCGAGCCTGGGGCCGCACCACAGTAAAAGGCGCCTCGTCCTCCCCCCATTCCGCGTTGAACGACCCCAGATACACCTGATTCAACATCTCCTGGTCATTTTCATAACCATGGACCGCCTTCACCTTATGCTCGTTCGTCTCAGGATCTACGACCCAAAGCACGGCCTTGCCCGCCTCCAAAAGCACGGAGGCGTAAAAGACAATAAGGTAAAACAGGGACTCCGGCTCCAGCTCCGAAGTCAGCTTCAGGCTGATTTCGGCGATGGTTGTAAGATCCCTTAGCTTGCGTCTATCCGATGTCAAATCCGGCGCCTTTTCCTTAAAAAGGTTTTTTCCAGGATTATAGAATATGCGGAAGGCTGCTATCAATAGCGATTCCACATGCCTGCGCCCAGAAATATCCCCCAAGCCCTTTTCGTGCAACCCTTTTTTAAAATCAACCGCCATATATAGTGGTTCGCCGGTCTTGTGTGCATGGAGACCTCCCTTCTGCATCCCTGCGGGAAATTGGATTTCGGGGACATGCCCTTATCTCCGCAAAAAAGGCAAATTTTCCCAACAATCAGATTGAGATAAGGATCACGCCCTCTAACCCGCACTTCCGGAAACGGGGATCCGGAAGCCTTTTTCCATGCCTTGCCGGCCTCATGCATAATGACACTGGGTCCCGGCTTGCGGGCGGTCCTGAAAAGCAGACCACCCTTGCCGGGATGACGGGCTGAAAGGGAGCAGGAAAGTTCAAAGGCCGTGGGCTTTCCCCGGTTATTGGCTAAGGCGCATCCATGACATACAATATGCAACGACCGCCTCTCTCCGTCATCCCCGTGCAGCCAGAGAGGCATTATGATTGCGGGCAGCTTTGCAATCATAATGACGCAATGGCGGAAACGGGGACCCAGCGTCATCGTGGAATTGTCGCAAAACTCCAAATCAGCGCCCCAAAAAACAACGCCCCCTCTTCTTGGCGCCCCCCCATGGATATGATATTGTGCGCGTCAATCTATCAACGGCCTTGAACGGAGCAAATCCCATGCAAAGCAATTGCCTCTATCAGTATTACTACCTCTGGAGCGTCGCCCTGCTGGTTCCCTTCTGGGCGCTGATTCTGTACAAAAAGAAAACCGGGTGGGAGGAAATCATATACATAGGCATTCTGGCGGGCGCGGGCGCCATGTTTTTCGACCGGTACGTATCATTCCGGGACTACTGGCATCCCCAGACCATTTCGGACTTGTACAACTTCGAGAGCTTCCTCTACGGATTTTTTTACGGCGGAATATCCGCAAAAATTTACGAGGTCATCGCCAGGGTTGACTACGCGCCGGCCCGAAGCCCCAGATGGCTGCCCGCTGCGGCCCTGGTTTTGGTGAACGCCGTGGTTTTTGTAACCATGATGGTTTTCGTCCGGCTGAACTCCGTGGAGAATTTCATGGCTATGCTGGCGGCCACAACCGCCCTGTTGTTGATCATCAGGCCGGACCTGGTCAAGGTTTGCGCCTTCTCCGGCCTGATCATGCTTGTTTTCAATCTGTGCTGGTACTGGGTGATCCTGCTTATTTACCCGGACGCTTTCAAGGATATCTGGAGCCCCGCCATCCAAAAAGGCCCCATGCTTTTTAAGATCCCCCTCCTGGAGCACGGATTCATCCTGGCTGTGGGCTGCTCCTCGCCCTTGCTGTACAAAGTGGTTGCAAGCAGCCGCCTGGCCTCTCAGGTGCAGTTTGAAGAAGAAGGGGAGGCCCCAAGCCTTACCCGGAAGATTTTAGACGCTGCAGGACGGTTCGCCGTGCCCATCGCAGCCCTTGCAATCGTCCTCTTCCGCATGATCGTCTTCGGAACAACCCCCATTCGTTTGAAAAAACTGCTTTCTTTTTTTCTGTAAATATGACGGTGCATCAGGCAGGCAAAGAAATCGTTTTCACCTGGCAGGGCGGCGAGCCCACGCTGCGGGGGCTGAATTTCTTTAGGAAAGCCGCAGAGGGCCGGCTTCCTACGAACAGAATGTCCATGTGCCGATGATCAATGTGCGCACATAGGGTGAAACGAGCGTTTTGAAGGGAGGCGACGCCCAAGAATGACAAGGCGGAGGGATCAGAAGTGATACCGGCGCCTTCAAGGTCACCCACAATCACAAAAATGAAAAGGCTGATCGGCTTTCTCACCGTTGCAGCCTGGACCTTGAAGGAGGGATGATTGCGTTTTTTTTACCAGCGTCATGACCCAATAGCGGCAACGGGGACCCCGTGTCGTTTTTGAAATTAAACAGGATTACCGTATGAAAACCCAGGTGCTTGGATTAGGCTCCGCCGTACTGCAGGACGACAGTGCGGGGGGGAGGTGCTGGAAAGATTAATGGATCGCAATACGGGGCCGGACGTCATCCTCACCATGGAAGGAACCGGCGGCCTGGCTTTGGTTGATATGCTGAAAAATTGCACCTCCATGGTGGAAAATGCCGTTGCATGCGCCGTTGATCAGATTTTAGCCATGCTGCGACCATGGACCATGCCCTGGACAATTTTTTCCATGCCCTTGTCATATCCGCCCCCTTGAAGGGAGCCGGGGGCATCCTGCGGCCCATCCAGGACTTTTCTGATGGTATGGGCGAATTCCTGCATAAGTACGGGCTTGGTGACGTATTCCACAATCCCAAGCTCCCTGGCCAGATTTTCCGAAAACTTCTCGGAAAACCCCGTGCACATAATAACCGGAATCTGCGGCCTGAGGCTGAACAGATTCCGGACCAGCTTGTCGCCGGTCATGCCCGGCATATTGTAATCCGTGATGACGATATCGAACTTGCCCGGATTTTCCTGAAATTTTTCCCAGGCGCCGGCGGCGGAAGTCAAGGCCGTCACCTGGTAGCCCAAACGTTCCAAGGTCTGCCGGGTCATGTCCAAAATGGGTTTTTCGTCATCCACCATTAAAATTCGTTCGTTCCCCGCCGGAAGAGCGCCTATGTCCAGCACACGCCTTGCTTCCTCGGGGGCGCCCTCCAAAGGAAGAACAATACTATAAGTAAAGCCTTTATTGGGTTTGCAGCTGACCTGAAACTCCCCGTCATGGCGTTTGACGATGAACTGAATCAAAAGAAGGTCCACATTGCCTTCCATGCATGGAATGTCTTTAAAAACCAGCGGGCTGTAAACTTTTAGCGGTATCTCCGGTTCGTTTCCCCTACAGGGATGCGACACGGACAGGCGCAAATAGACTCCAGGATATAGGAGGGAATCCGGCGCCAAGTCAGCCTGTCCTATACGCGCCTCCTCTAGCGAAACTGTCATTTCGCCCTCATTTACGGCCGCCGCCTTCCAGGCCCGCGAACATAAGGCGTAAATCATTTGACGTATGCCTTGATGATCGCCTCTGACGGTTCTGCACCGGTAGCTCCCCAGCCTTTTTATGCGGACGTGCTCCCGGGCTTCCGATTGGATGGACTGAACCGATTCATCCACAATCCGGACTACATTCACGGAGGCGCCCTCCCGTTTTGAAAGAGTTTGAACCTCAGAGACTTGGATGGCCAGATCCGCGGCCTCTCGGGCCATCTTACAAATTACGAGCAAATCCCGCTTTGCCGGATGATCCGGGGGAAGATTTCGCTCCGCCGACTCCGCCTGTTTGATGATGGGCCCCAGATAGCCGGAGACGTCCATGACGACTCCCCCCGCCGCCTCGCCAAACGCCCGTTTTTTTTCAAACTGCCGCAATTTTTCTTCCAGGTTGGCCCGCTCCTGCTCCGCCTTTTTCTTCTGCGTAACGTCCAAGGCGGTCGTGAGCAAGGCGTCCCTGCCCTGATACCGAATCCGGGCGCTGGAAGCCTCCAGCCAGATCAGATTTCCATCCCTGTCCTTGAGGCGATATTCCATAAGGGGAGGCACGGGCTTCCGGGCCAGGAGCCTTTCCACGGCGCCTTGCAGCGAGTGCTGGTCTCCCGGGTGCAGCCATTGCTTCAGTCGATCAAAGGGAAGTTTCTTAAGCTCAGAGGGGGAATACCCCAGCATCCTGCTCAGGGACGGGTTGACGTACATCATTTCAGGAGGATCCAGGCTGAATATGGCGACGCCCTGAAGGGACTGCTCAACCAAAGCCCTATAGTTATCCTCGCTTTCCTTAAGCGCGGCCTCCGCCCGGTTCATCTGGGTAAGGTTTGTCTGCGATCCAAGCACGCGAAGCATATGCCCCTGGTCGTCGCGCTGGACATGGCCCCGCACCCAAAAGGTGTTGTACTCGCCGTTTTTCAGCCTCATCCGGCACTTTCGCTCAAAGGAATCAGCGCCGTCCTTGGCCTTTAAACCCTCAAACAGCGCACTCATACGCCCCTGCTCTTCCGGGTGAACCCGGCCAATGAACTCGTCCATGGTATTGCCGATTTCAAACTTCGTGTACCCGAGCATCCTCTTCCAATCCAGGGAAAACGCCACGCTCCTGGTTTGAAGGTTCCAGTCCCATAACCCTTCAAGAGATCCTTGCAATGCCATGGCAAACTGCTTTTCGCTGGCTTCCAGGGCCTGATTCGCCCGCATCTGCGCCTGGGCCTTTTCCTTGATGATGGCTGCGGACGCCTTTTGCATGCGTAAGGCCCGATTCATGCCGTTGCCCACCGCCGTAATGATCGCGGCCACAATGATGCTTGCCAGCAAAAAATTGGCGCCTATGACGGACCAGCGAAAAACCGGACGATCCAGGGGAACGGCCATATCCATCATCCCCAAGTGCAGCATGACCCCGATCGCCGTCAACGCCAGCACGTTCAACAGTCCTGCATACACCGCCGCGCGTGCGCCAAGCAGCACCGCCGCGAAAACCTGGAAGCAAAACAGATAAACCAGGCCTGGACGAAGAGGCCCCAACTGCACAAAAATCATGACGCCCAGTAAATAAACCAAATGGCATAAACTGTACGCCCGTATTTTATAACTGAGATATTGCCGGAACAGCAGCAAGGACAAAATCCACTCATAAATAATAAAATCCAGGACCGCCACGCCCCACTTCCCTTCCATGACGGTAAGCACGGCGCTTGGCAAAAGCACGAGGGCGCCCAGAATGGAGCCTCCAATAACAATGAGCTGCAGCAATTCCTCCCGCAAAGCCAGCCAAGCGGGCTCCGATTCCGTTCCTGGAAAAAGCACGGTTTGAAAATAATCCCTTAATTGTTTTCTCAATGTATCTATCAAACCAAAACCCTTGATCTTGCTTGCAAATGAAATACGTTATCCGGAAGGCGCCCGTCCAAAGACGCTCCAGGCTTTTTAGAAAATGAAGCAATTATCGTGCCGCCATGTAGTGAAGAAGCCTTTACGTCAAATTTCGAGTTTTTTTCCGCCCGCGGTTTTCTGTCCGGCTTCTATAAGGACAGGTCTTTATATAAAATTGCTGTTATTATTATGCTTAAACAAGCGTCTAAAGTTCGCGTCCGGCAACGTGTTTGTTAGATTTTTGTATTGATAAAATTGCACAGGTGTGGCAATGTGCCATTCATTAGATTGGAAACCGCCCGTCTATACCCATCCCCATGCGAAAGGAACCGTTATGAAAAATCGTTGCGCAGTTCTATGCCTTGTACTCGCTTTATTCATGTTTTGCGTCCCGGCCTATGCAACCATGGATGCTTATGTGCCGCCGGATGTGGAAAACCTGATCGTTTTCGGGGACAGCCTGTCCGATTCAGGGAATATTCAGTTGATTACCGGAGGCGCAAGCCCCAGCGCCAGCGGCTATTGGCAGGGAAGGTTTTCCAACGGCCCCACATGGTGCGAGGTCGCGGCTGATTTCATGGATATCGACAACGACGTCCTTTTGATGGAATCGACCATTACCAATTCCATTGTAATGGGCAAACTCGCCTTGACGCCCCCTGTGGAGCCCGAAACCACTTACGGCACGCCCATCTTCTTTAACAATGCGTTCGGCGGCGCCGAAACCGGCGCGTGCGACACGGACTTTTTGTTTCAGGTCAACGGCTGGCTTAACGCCGGGTACACCATACCCGAAAAATCCCTGGTGGTGGTCTGGATAGGCGGAAACGACTTTTTGGGCATGAGCGATCCTTCCACGGCTCCTGCAGTCATCGGCAATGCCGTCAATAACATATACACCGGCATGGCCACCCTGACGGGACTGGGCGCGGACCACATCGCCGTCTGCAACCTGCCCAACCTGGGCGACACGCCTTTGTATCACGGCACGGATATGGAAGACGACGTCTTGACCCTGACAGTGGGCTTTAATCAGGCCTTGAGCGGCGCCCTGGCGACCTTCAGCGCCGCCTACCCCAATGTTGCCGTGTATCCCGTAGACATCTTCTCCATGGGAGAAAAAACCCACGAAACCCCCGCCGTATACGGCGTTACCAATCTCTACGACCGGGCCATCGAACCCGCAGTCGCCGCTGTGGCGCTGGATGAAATTGACAATATCGCCCAATACGCCGCCGCCGACGGCTACCTGTACTGGGATGACGTACACCCGACGCGGGCCGCCCACAAGCAGATTGCAGCCCAGGTTTACGGCACGATTTTTATGGGCAATGCTAACGCCGACTACATTAAAACCGAAGGGACCACCGGAGACGCCATCGGCATTGCAGGCGTCAACTGCACAGTCACTTCCGTGGAATTCGCCAACTGGGGCGCCACCTTCCAAACCAACCGCCCAGAAAACATGCTGTACGGCCTGCTGGACATCGAGGCGGCCTTGAACACTCCGGGCGACACGGCGGAAATCGAAATTTACCTGCCCAAGGCATTACCCGGGGGATACTCCTGGTACAAGTACATCAACAACAAATGGGTGGACTTCGTCCAGGTATATAAGGACACTAACGGACTGGAAGGCGCTCTGATCAGCGCAGACCGCAAAACCATCACGCTGTATATCGACGACAACGGCGAATACGATCTGGACAACGTCCTTGGCCTGATCCAGGATCCCTCCGGCGCAGGCGTCGTGGAATCCGACAAGCCTGCTGACGCCGGCAAGGATGACAACTGCTTTGTGCGCTCCATGGGCGCAGACGCATCCTCCCTCCTGCCCCTGGCCATGCTGGCCGCAATCCTGGGCTTGGGCCTGGCCGTCCGCCGCATGC
Source organism: Desulfatibacillum aliphaticivorans DSM 15576 (assembly GCF_000429905.1). Classification (NCBI taxonomy): domain Bacteria; kingdom Pseudomonadati; phylum Thermodesulfobacteriota; class Desulfobacteria; order Desulfobacterales; family Desulfatibacillaceae; genus Desulfatibacillum; species Desulfatibacillum aliphaticivorans. Next base: position 11,544 of record NZ_AUCT01000001.1, read on the forward strand.
GTTAACGAATCATTCCTTAGTGGAGCACGCCGCACTGATTGAGCGGCGAGGCTTTTTTCTTAACGACCGCCCTGCAGGCCTTCCTGCAGGGCGGTTTCGCCTTGGAGCCGGCGCGGCTGTTTCCCCCAATTATCCCCTTCTCGCGGATAGACGGGAAAAGCCGGGAGGATTGGATGCAAGGTCCAAAACGGCCGCAGGAACCCATCCGGCTGCAGGCCCATCCCGGTTTTGATCTTTCCCCAGGAATATGTCATGATTGTTTGCATGACAACATACCGCTTTCAATGATATTTTAAAATCATGAAATTCTCCGAATTCGTCAACGCATATATTCAAATCGTGGGCGCCGGCGCCTCCATCCAGGATTGCGCGGAAATCCTGGCCGGCGCTCCGGGCAAAAACCTGCTGATTGCGGACGATCCCCATCATATCCAGGGAATCCTGACCTTAAGGGAAATCGCCCGGGCCCTGGCCGCCCAGGCGCCGCCCCTGGCCCCGGCCAGGGAATTCGCCAGCACGGATTTCCAGCGCGTATTACCCGGCGAATCGCTGCCGGAGACGGCCGAGGGCTCGCCGGCCTATTGGCTGGTTGCGGAGTCAGGCAGGATCATCGGCGTGGTCAGCCGGTCCCGGGTTTCGGAGCAAATCCACAAAGGCTCCCTGTCCGTCATGCGGCGGATGAGCATCTTCCTGGACTCCATATACAATCCGGTGGTGGCCATCGACGCCGAAGGCCTGGTCATCTTTTGCAACAAATCCCTGGCCAAGGTTTCGGGCAAAAGCGTGGAGGAAATCCTAGGCAAGCCCATCAGCGATCTATTCGAGGACTCCCAGCTCATCCGCATCATCCGTACGGGAAAAGCGGAATCCACCCAGAAGGTGCGCCTTGGCGGCAAGGTGTACATGACCAACCGCACCCCTATTTTCATGGGCGGCCGGATCGTGGGCGCCACGGCCGTGCTCCAGGACATCTCCGAACTGGAAGCCATCTCCAACGAGCTGGAGCACACCCGGCGCATCAGCCTGGAGCTGGACGCCATCATCGAGTCCTCCTTTGACGGCATATACGTGACGGACGGCGAAGGCCGCACCCTCCGTGTGAACAAGGCCTACGAACGCACCACGGGCATCCGCCGGGAGGACGTTGTGGGCCATACCATGGCCGAATTGGTGGAGCGGGGCTTTTTCAACGAGTCGGTTTCCATGCGGGTTCTGGAAAATCGCAAAGGCGAGTCTTTGGTGCAAAAGGTCAAAAACGGCAAGACCGTCATGGTCACCGGAACCCCCATCTTCGACGACCAGGGCGAAATCTCCCTGGTGGTCACCAATGTGCGCGACGTGACCGAGTTGTACAACCTCCAGAACGAACTGGGGCGCATGGAAGTGCTCCGCACCCGGTACGAAAACGAACTGGAGCAGTTGCGGGAGTCCGCTGGCGCCGCACCCTCGGTGGTCATCCGGTCCAAAAAAATGAAGGAGGTCCACGAACTGGCCATGCGCCTTGCCAGGGTGGACGCCACCGTGCTGGTCCAAGGGGAGTCGGGCGTGGGCAAGGAAATTTTCGCGGACCTGATTCACACCAACAGCCCCCGCAAGGACAAGCCCTTCGTCAAGATAAGCTGCGCCGCTATCCCCGAGCAATTGCTGGAATCCGAGCTATTCGGGTACGAGGCCGGCGCCTTCACCGGCGCCAAGGCCAAGGGCAAGGCCGGCATTTTCGAAAGCGCGGACGGCGGAACCATTTTCCTGGACGAAATCGGGGAAATGCCCCTGAGCCTCCAGGCCAAGCTCCTGCGCGTGCTTCAGGATAAAAAAATCATGCGCGTAGGCGCCAACCATTCCATGGACGTGGACATCCGCATCCTGGCGGCCACCAACCGGGACCTGTCCCGGATGGTCGATAAAGGCGCCTTTCGCAACGATCTCTATTTCCGGCTGAACGTGGTGCCGGTGGTGATTCCTCCCCTGCGGGAGCGCAAGGAGGCCATCGTCAACTTCGCCTATCATTTTCTGGAGAAATACAACCGCAAATACGGCTTCGCCAAGCAAATCGCCCCGGACGTCCTGGACATCCTCTACGACTACGACTGGCCGGGGAACGTGCGGGAATTGGAAAACACGGTGGAGCGCATGGTGGTAGTCACCAAGGGAGACGTGATCGAACCGGCCGATTTACCCGAGAAGCTGCGAATCGCCCCTAAGTCCGGCCTGGCCCATGCGCTGGGCGGCGGGTCTTTGAAAAGCGCCCTGGAGGGTCTGGAGCGGGAAATCCTGCAACAGGCCCTGGAAACCCACGGCTCCACCCACAAGGCGGCCAAGGCCATGGGCGTCAACCAGTCCACGGTGGTCCGCAAGCTCCAGCGCTACGGAATCGATCCGAAAAAGAACAACGGGGATTAGCAGACATCGCAATCTTCACCGCTTGTTCTTAAACACGGAAAACACGGATTTATAAACTTCCGCGGTCTGAATATCCTCTTATTTCCATGCGGGGCTTGGAGAGGCGAAAAACGCAAAAAGGGCTGCCCCGTATGGGATCAGCCCCTTTGTTTTTCATGGATGGAGCGGGAAACGGGAATTGAACCCGCGACTTCGACCTTGGCAAGGTCGCACTCTACCGCTGAGTTATTCCCGCTCAGCGGCCCTTACTTACACAGAACAGACCGGGTTTGTCAACTAGCAAAAGCCGGAAAAAATGGATATTTTTCCAAACAAGCAATTAGTCAAAGAATCAAATGCTCAATTGAGATCTTTAAACTTGTGACGCATGATTTTTTTTTCTTTGGGGAACCCCATACGCAGGAAACAGACCAGACTGCGTACGGGGGGCGAGGCCCTTGGGCGCACGGTCCCAAGGGCTTTGCTATTTGTATCGGACGCCCCGGCCGAAGGGGACGCCCAGCTTTCGCATTTTATTCCGCAAGGTGGCCGGGTTGACGCCCATGGCCCGGGCCGCGCCGTCCTCTCCGTTGATCTTCCCCTTGGTTCGATGCAGCATCTTTATGATATGGCTCGAGATCACCTCATCAAGCATGGCGGGGGAGTCCTCCGCGTCATGGGGCGCCTCCTCCGGAACGCTCCTTGGCTTTTCAAATCCGGAATCGTCGAAATGGAGCGTCTTTCCTCCGCTGACGATCATGGCCCTTTCCACCGCGTTCTCCAACTCGCGCACATTGCCCGGCCATGCATAAGTCTCAAGCCTTTTAACGGCTCCCGGGGCTAAGGAGGGATACTCGGCAAAGCCCATTTCCCGATATTTTTTGTGCATGAAATATTGGGTCAGAGCGGGAATGTCGCAAGCCCGCTCCCTAAGAGGGGGAATGTAGATGGGAAACACCTTCAGCCTGAAATACAGATCCTTTCGGAACGAGCCTTCCGCCACCATGTCCTCCAGGTTCCGGTTGGTGGCGGCGATGACCCGGGCGTCCACCTTGATGGTCTTGGCGCTTCCCACCGGTTCAAACTCCATTTCCTGCAAGACGCGCAGGAGCCGAAGCTGGGCGGCCTTGGGGAGTTCGCCGATTTCATCCAGGAAGATGCTGCCCTGGTGCGCCCTTTCAAACCGGCCGCGCTTGTTTTCAAAGGCGCCCGTAAACGCGCCTCGCACATGACCGAAAAGCTCGCTGTCGATCAGGGCCTCTGAAATGGCGCCGCAGTTGACCTTGATGAACGGCTCATTCCGCCTGGAAGAGTACTTGTGAATGGCGTTGGCGATCACCTCCTTGCCCACGCCCGTCTCCCCCATCAGAAGGACGGGGCTGGAAAGGGGCGCCACCTTGTTCACCTGCTGCATCACGTGCTTGAGGCCGAAGTCCGCGCCGATAATCTCATCGCTTTTTTGGGAAAGAAGCTCCTGTTGAAGGTATTTGTTGTCATCCGCCAGGAGATTTTTCAACTCCAGCAATTCAATATATCTTCGGCTGTTGGAGATGGCCACGGCGAAGGGGGATTGCAATAATCGCAGCCTGTGAAGGTGCTCCCGCCCGAACCGGCTCTCCCCCCTGGCTTCAAAGGCGATAACCCCCACCTCCTTGCTGCCCAGGCTCAGGCGCATCATCATCAGGGAGCGTATGCCGGAAAGACCTGCAATTTTAAGCATGTGCTGCCCCAAGGCGCCTTTATCCGCCCTATCCAAAAGCACTTCTTCAGGCAGGTCGGAGCCGTCTCCAATGAGCCGCCAAACCGGGGCGGGGTAGTCGAACCGGATATTCAACTGCCGCCCGCCATCGCCATTCGCCATGGCGTAAACAACGCCCGTTTTTTCCTTTAAATCAATAAAATGGAGATAGACGCTCTCCGCCGGAATGAAATTTTTCAAATAATCCAGGCAGTCAAACAAGGCTTTTTCGATTTCAATGGACCCGCAGATGCGCAGGGTGGCTTCCCGGAAGAATTTGTTTTCATCCATGTTCATGGCGCCTCGGCATGTTTAGTAATTATCTAATATGACATTTTATCCCCATTTTTACCTTATATGCAACTTAAAATATCAAATAAGCCATTTTGTCCAAAGCATTTTTACTAACCACTTGAAATACTATCAAATTCAGATTGGCGCCCCATTTGCTCCAAGAAAAACGGCTGCAAAGGCGTTTTGAAATACAACAGTCTGACAATTGTCTTTCGCCGCCTATTTTTGGGGGGCGGACATGCGGCTGCGCAGACGCGAAACCAGGAATCGAGGGTGGAGACATGGGTTATAAAACCATTTTGCATGAGGCCGAAGACGGCGTGGCGGTCATAACAATCAACCGGCCGGAGGCCTTGAACTCCCTTACGCCGGAGGTGCTGTCCGAAATGGCGGAGGCGGTGGAGGCGGCGGCAGGGGACCCTGCGACCGGCGTCATTGTCATAACCGGCGCGGGGCGGGCCTTTTGTTCGGGAGTGGATCTCAAGGCTGCGGCGAGCCTTGGGGAGGCGGATATCGAGGCCAGGCTGCATGGACCGGCCCGACGTCTGCAATCCGTCATGGAGACGGCGCCTGTCGTCGTGATCGGCATGATCAACGGATTTTGCCTGACCGGCGGTTTGGAGATCGCCCTGGCCTGCGATCTTTTAGTGGCCGGCGAGGACGCCAAATTCGCCGACACCCACACCAAGTGGGGGCTGCGGTGCATGTGGGGGATGAGCGCTCGCCTGCCCCAAAGGGTCGGGGAGATGAAGGCCAGGGAAATGACCTATACCGGGGAAATGATCAGCGGAAGGGAGGCGGAAAGGATTGGCCTGATAAACAAGGCCGTTCCCGCCGCGGAATTGAAAAATGCGGTATGGAATCTGGCCGGCAAGATCATGGCCAATAGCAAAGAAGCCAACGCTGCGCACAAGTTGCTGTATTACCGAAACAAAATGGACAGCATGAAAGAAAGCCTGGAACGGGAGTACTCCGCCGACCAAGCGGCCGGCGACGCCCAGGATCGCATTCAAGGCTTCGCGAAAAGCTAAGGCCTCATATTTCGGGAATCAATTTTTCAACATGTAATCAAGAGATTGCGACAGGCGATGAGGAGTTCAACGCCAAAGGCGATCCCCAAAAAACTCCCTCCCCCTTGACGGGGGAGGGCTGGGGTGGGGGTGATATATCACGTCTTTTCTGATGGTTCCCCCCCATCCTGTCCTTCCCCCGCCAGGGGGGAAGGGACCATGACTCTTGGGCTCTGGTATATAGAAAGATCTTGGGCTCTGGCGTAATTACTTGATTTCAATATTTATTTCCAAGTTCCGAAGGTTAAAGAATACTTCTTACCCCCTAAGTAAGCTACGGAAAGGAATTCCATGAATTTTGAAACCTTGCTTTTTGAAGAAAAGGACAACATCGGGCTTTTAACCTTGAACAGGCCCAAGACCGTCAACGCCTTGAACCAAAAAATGATCGAGGAGCTGCACGCCTTGTTCGACGCCCTGGAAGCCAATGAGAGCATTCGGGTTTTGGTTCTCACGGGAGCCGGCGAAAAGGGCTTTTGCTCCGGCATGGATATGAAGGAATCCGCGGCCCAGCTTTTTGAGGCGACCCCGGCCCTGATTTACAAGCATCAATCCCTGGCCTCCAGGTTGTTTTACAAAATGCGGCGCCTCCCCCAGCCGATTATTGCGGCGGTTCACGGAGCCGCCTCCGGGGCCGGGTTCAGCTTCGCCCTGGCTTCGGACGTGCGCATCATTACCCCCCACGCCCGTTTTAACGCGGCGTACATCAATATCGGCCTTGGCGGCGCCGACTTGGCCAGCAGCTATTTTCTGCCCCGGCTGATCGGTTCGGGACGCGCCAATGAGTTTCTGCTTACCGGCGATTTTATGTCCGCTGAAGAAGCCATTCAACTGGGGTTCGCCAGCCGGATGGTTGAAAAGGAGAACCTTGTTGATACGGCCTTGGAAATTGCCGGAAAGATGGCGTCGAAAAATCCCCTGGGTTTGAAAATGACCAAGGAGGCCATCAATCAGAACCTGAATGCGGGTTCCTTGGAGCAGGCCCTTCATGTGGAAAACCGGAACCAGTCGTTTCTTATCGCGTCCATGAAGCTGGGCGCATAATCAATTTTTCGAGAGGGAAAAATGGCGAGTAAATTCGTAAGCAAGAGGAATATCGACTTTTTATTATACGACGTCTTTAACGTGGATGAGCTGACCCGGTTCGACTACTACAAAGAGCACAACCATAAGGTGTTTGACATGGTCGTTTCGTCCGCCGTGCAATTGGCCAAAAACCTTATGCGGCCAATCCTGGAAGAAATGGACGTCACGCCACCGGAACTGGTGGACGGCGAGGTGAAGGTTCACCCCAAGGTGAAGGAAATCATGAAGGAATGCGGCGAGGGGGGCTGGATTGCGTCCAACTTTCCCCTGGAATACGGGGGAGATCAGTTTCCCCTGACGCTCACCAACATGTCCCGGTTCATCTTTGCCGCCGCCAATTACTCCGCCAGCGTGTATTCCGACGCCAACGCAGGCGCCGCCCATTTGATCATTTCCTTTGGGGATAAGGCGTTGCAGGAGACCTATCTGGACAAACTGATTCAAGGAGAATGGCAGGGAACCATGGCCCTGACCGAGCCCCAGGCCGGCAGCTCCTTGTCGGACATCACCACCACCGCCTATCCCACGGACGAGGGGTATTATAAAATCCGGGGGCATAAAATATTTATCTCCGGCGGGGATCACGACGCCCTGGACAACATCGTCCACCTCATGCTGGCGAGGATTGACGGAGCGCCGGCCGGGACCAAGGGGATCTCCCTTTTTGTGGTTCCCAAAAAACGGGTGGAACCGGACGGATCGCTTGTTTTCAACGATGTTGTCTGCTCAAGCGTTTATCATAAGCTGGGCTACAAAGGCATGCCCCTTACCGAGCTGAGCATCGGAGAAAAAAACGACTGCCGCGGCTATCTGATAGGAGAGCCTCACAAGGGGTTGAAATGCATGTTCCAGATGATGAACGAAGCCCGGATTGAAGTGGGCCTGGGCGCAGCGGGCATTGCAACAGCGGCCTATTACGCTTCCCTGGAATACGCCAAGGACCGCCCCCAAGGGCGGAGGATTACGGAAAAGGACCCTACGCAGCCCCAGACGCCCATCATCAATCATGCCGACGTGAAAAGGATGCTTTTACTCCAAAGGTCCATTGTGGAAGGCTCCCTTTCCCTGTTGACCCAGTGCGGCATGTATTACGACCTGGCTCTGGTTGCGGACAATGAAGAAGACAAGGAAAAATATCATTTGCTGCTGGAGATTTTAACCCCCATAGCCAAAAGCTTTCCCTCTGAAATGGGAGTCCTTTCCGTGAGCAACGGCCTGCAATGCTTCGGCGGATACGGGTATTGCGATGATTTTCCCATAGAGCAGTATTATCGGGATATCAGGATTCATCCCATTCATGAAGGCGCCACGGGCATTCAGGCCATGGACCTTTTGGGGCGCAAAGTGCTGATGAAAAACGGCAAGGCGTCCATGTTTTACAACCAGGAAGTCCAAAAAACCATCGACGTGGCCAAAGGCGTAAAGAGCCTGGAGCCCTACGCCGTCAGGTTGGACGAGGCCATGCATCAGTTACAGCAGGTTACCATGCATCTGCTTGGCGTGGCCCAGGAAGACGGGCCGGAGGTGTTCCTGGCCGACGCCAGCCTGTACCTGGAGTATTTCGGGCGTATCGCAGTCGGGTGGCAATGGCTGTTGCAGGGAATCGCCGCCCAAACCAAGCTGGAGAAAGGGCCTTCAAAGAAGGAGGCGGATTTCTATACCGGCAAGGTTTATACCATGCAATATTATTTTCACTATGAACTTTCCAAGATCAAAGGCCTGTCCGAGCGCCTCATGGAAAAGGCGCATTTGTGCGTAGACATGCAGACGGATTATTTTTACGATTAGAAGGATAGCGGCGCCGCGACTCAAAAGCGGGATTGCATGCAAGAAACAGCGGATGCAATCCCGCTGATCCGCCTTTTACCCCCCAAAAAATGCCTCACCTTCACTGCGGCGAACTCCTCAATCAGGCGATTGGCCAGGCTCGCTTTAGGGGTATTGGGTAATTTGGCTCCGGTCACACTGGTTCTTAAAATGGCCAAGCTCGTCTCCTTTTTTGTTTTGACGGGTTTGGGCGTTCCACACGTTTTCCGTACCCGGCGATTACTAGCCTGGAAAAAGGTTAAAACCTCCGCCTTTAGGCGAATGGATTTATCCGTTGGTTACGTGAGTTCAAAGCCCATAAGAGTCCTATGGACTATCGCTATGGGAGTCATACGGTATTCAACATAGAATACCATTTTGTGTGGGTGAACAAATACCGCTGCAAGGCGTTGCATGGTGACCTATCGTTACGAGTTCGGGAACTGGTCCGTCAAACGTTTGAATTGTTTGGAATTCGAATTACCAAAGGGGTGGTGAGCAAGGATCATGTACACATTTTTGTGTCCGCGCCCCCTACACTGGCTCCCAGTGAGATAAGACGAAGGATAAAAGGGCGAAGCGCAACAAAGTTGTTTGAAGAGTTTCCCCATTTGAAAAAGCGGTATTGAGGTCGGCATTTTTGGGTGCGGGGATATTTTGTGTTATCGCGGGCCAAGTTACCGATGAAATGATCAAGAATTATCTGGAGCATCATTTTGAACCCAATCCCGATGATAATTTCAAATTAGAAAGCTAACGACGGGTCTGCGACCCGTATCCGTGCTTTCAGCACTTAAAAAAAAATCCTCCTACTTTTAGCCAGTGGTCGTTTAGTTTATGTATATTTACTTGTAGCTACAACCTCTATCCCTGAAATGAATATCAAATATTTTACATAAAAAAATAGCTTATTTAGTATTAAGCTGAAGTCACCCCTGATATGACGATTTGGTGCCGAAGGCCGGACTTGAACCGGCACGGGCGTGGCCCACTACCCCCTCAAGATAGCGTGTCTACCAATTCCACCACTTCGGCAAGTATGTCTTTTATTCGGCTGCAGGAGCCGGTGTTGCTTCCGCTGCAGGCGCGGCCGGCGCCTCCTCAGCGGTTGCCGCTGCAGCTTCCGACGCGGGAGCGGCTTCTTCCGCCGCCTGGGCTGCAGCATCTGCTTCAGCCTTCAAGTCATCCACAACAACGTCTGTGGGCATTGCCTGATCCATCTCCTCCTGGGTGATGGGCTCGGGCGCAACCGCTCTTCTTTCCATGGCGCTGTCGGACGGAATCGCCAGGAACAAGGAAGTGCACATGAACAAAACCGCAGCCACCGTGGTGCCTTTGCTCAGGAAGCCTGCGGGGCCTGAACTGCCGAACACGGTCTGGCTGCTTCCTCCGCCAAAGGCGGCGCCCATGTCGGCTCCTTTGCCTGTTTGCAGAAGAACAATCAGGATGAGCGCAATACAAACAACAATGTGGATCACGGTAACGAGTATCGTCATGATTTCCTTTTCCGCCATTTATACGGATTGGCGGCCTTCCTTTGGTTTTGCGGCCGTTTTATTGGAACTTGACTATTTGCGAGAAAGTCTCAGGATCCAAGCTGGCGCCGCCGACCAGTCCTCCGTCAATATCCGGCTTGCTCATCAACTGGGCGATGTTGGCCGGTTTGACGCTCCCCCCATACAATATGCGTGTGGATTTGGCAAGATCTTTTCCTAACAATTCAGCCAAAACCTTGCGGATAAATGCATGGGCTTCCTGGGCTTGATCATCGGTTGCGGTTTTGCCGGTGCCGATGGCCCAGACAGGCTCATAGGCGACCACCAAGGCGTCCTCCCCCGAGCCGGGAAAAATGTCTTTTAGACCGTCTTTGAGCTGTTTGTCAAGCACATTCAGCGTTTTTTCCTGATCTCTTTCCTCTTCCGTCTCGCCGATGCACAAAACAGCCTTCAAACCCGCCTCCAGAGCGGCCTTGATCTTCTTATTCACGGTTTCGTCGGTCTCGCCGAAATACTGGCGCCGTTCCGAGTGGCCGATGATCACGTGGGAGCACCCCGCAGCCTTGAGCATAGGGCCGGAGAGTTCGCCCGTATAGGCGCCTTCGGTCTCCCAGTGCATATTCTGGGCGCCCAGGGCGACGGCGCTTCCCTCCAGGGCTTGCGCTACGGGAACCAGACAGGCGAAGGTGGGGGCGATCATCACGTCCACGCCTTCTACGCCCTTGACCAGTTCAGCCAGGGCGGCCGCGTCGCGGGCGGCCTCCTGGGGAGTCTTGAACATTTTCCAGTTTCCGGCGATAAGCGGCGTTCTGGCGTCCATTAGCATGCCTCCGGCAAGGATTTACCTACCATTTCAGCAAGATCGGCTACGCGGTTGGCGTATCCCCATTCGTTATCGTACCAGGAGCACACCTTTACCATGTCGTCGATGACGTAGGTCAGGCCGGAGTCGAACGTAGAGGAAGCCGGGCAGGTGACGAGGTCCGTGGAGACCAGGGGCAGGTCGTCGGAATAATCCAGGATGCCCTTGAGTTCGCCTTCGGCGGCCTTTTTCATGACTTCGTTGACTGCTTCCACGGAGCCCGGGGCTTTTTCCACGTTCACCACCAGGTCCACAATGGAGACGTCCGGGGTGGGGACGCGAATGGCGAAGCCGTTCAGCTTGCCTTCCAGTTCGGGGATGACCAGAGCCACGGCCTTGGCGGCGCCCGTCGTGGTGGGGATCATGGACAGGGCCGCGGAGCGGGCCCTGCGGAGATCCTTATGAGGAGCGTCCAGCAGCCTCTGGTCCGAGGTGTAGGCGTGGGTGGTGGTCATAAGGCCCTTTTTGATGCCGAAATTCTCCATGAGCACCTTGGCCACGGGGGCCAGGCAGTTGGTGGTGCAGGAAGCATTGGAGATAATATCGTGCTTGGCCGGGTCGTATTCGTTCTGGTTCACGCCCAGGACGATGGTCACGTCGGGTTCTTTGGCCGGAGCGGAAATGATGACTTTCTTGGCGCCGGCTTTCAGGTGTTTGGCTGCATTTTCACGGTCCCGGAACAGACCGGTGCACTCGCAGGCGATGTCCACGCCGTAGTGTTCCCAAGGCAGAAGCGCCGGATCCTTGACTGTGGATACGGGAATGACTTTTCCGTCCACTTCAATGCTGGCGTCTCCGGCTTTCACTTCGCAGTCCAGTTTGCCGTGGGTGGAGTCGTATTTCAACAGGTGGGCCAGGGTTTTGGTATCCATCAAGTCATTGATCGCCGCCACTTCCAGGGAAGGATGGGCCAATGCAGCCCGAAAAAGAAGACGTCCTATCCGCCCAAAGCCGTTGATTGCAATTTTCGTGGTCATAATGCCTCCTTGGGATTTTTTTTTGCATCACCAGGGCAGCCTCCCTGGTTTCCGGATAATAGTTAGGCCGTTTGCCGCAGCAGGCGAATCCCGCCTTTTCATATAAAGCCGCGGCGGCGGCGTTGGATTCTCTCACCTCCAGGAGGGCGGTTTCCGCGCCCAGGGCCGAAGCCATGGCGCAGACGGCCTCCAGAATCCACAAGCCAACTCCCCTGCCCCGGAACTCCGGAGCCACCGCAATGCGCATCAGATGCATTTCATCCATCAAAATGCGGATGCAGCAATACGCAATAATATCGCCGTCCGCATGGTCACCCTGGAGCTTGGCCGCCACGCATCGGGCGTCGGGGAGCTTCAACTCACTCTCAAAATAGGGGCGGGGCCAGGGGAACAGGAAACAGTCCCCGTCAACCCGGCATATTTCATCTAAATCCGCCGGGTCCATCGCCTCCAGGGTTATGGAACAATTCATATTAGCCGGTTTTGTTGCCCTTTAATATACCGCTCGCCAGGCAAATGCTCTTCTTGCCGTACGCCTCAACTTCCTGGGCCAGCTCCCTGATGTGTTTGCCCTCTTTTTGCCGGGTCTTGACGGCCCTCAGGAGAACGGGAAGATTGACTCCGGACATGACTTCCACACGTCCTTCCTCCAGGAAGGAATAACTCAGGTTGGAAGGAGTTCCCCCGAACATGTCCGTCAGGATGAGGACTCCCTCGTTTTGATTGACGTTTTTGATGGCCTTGGCGATATCATCCCGCAGCTTGGTTGCGGATTCCTTCAAATTGATGGAAACCGCCTGGGCGGACTCGATGGGCGCCCCTAGGACGAACTCTCCGGCGGAGAGCAGGGCGTCGCCAAGTTGGGAGTGGGTTACAACAACAATACCGATCATGATTACTAAGGTTTCCTAAGTGTTTTTCGGCGCCGGGGCGGCGTCGGGCCGCTCCGGTTTGCGTCTTAAAGGACGCAGGATGCCCCGCGATTGCTCGCGGTTTGATTAAGGTTTAAGCCGGAAAAAGGTAACTATACGGCGCCAAGCAAAGGCTTTGCAAGACCCAATTCCGGCGGGGCCTAAAAAATAAACAGGCCCGGACGGGCCAGAACATTTTCACGTATCGGACTAAAAAGCAAGGACTTTACCGTTCAATATCCCGGTGCGAAAGGGATACATTCGAGAAAAGACCCTTTAAATGCTCATAAACTATGCCGGCCACGGACACCGACCGATGCTTTCCGCCCGTGCATCCAACGGCCACGGTCAGGTAGGCTTTCCCCTCTTTTTGGTACCGGGGCGCCAAAAAATCCAGCAGGTCGATAAACTTTTTCAGGAACTCCTGGGTCACGGGCTTTTCCAGCACAAACTCCTGCACAGGGGCTTGCAGTCCGGTCAAATTCTTTAATTCCGGCACAAAATAAGGATTGGGCAAAAACCTGACGTCCATGACGAGGTCGGCGCCCCGCGGAATGCCGTATTTGAACCCGAACGAAAGCACGCTGATCTGGATCGACTTTCTTTCGTTTTTTTGGGCGCCCATCTCTTGAATCATGGCTTTAAGCTGGTGGACGTTCAAATTGGACGAGTCCACCACCCGGTGAGCGATGCTGCGCAACGGCTCCAAAACCTGCTTTTCCAGGCGAATGCCCTCAAGGAGCCCTTTGTCCTTGGACAGGGGATGCTGGCGCCGGGTTTCCGAGTATCGCCGAATCAAGGTGTCTTCGTCCGATTCCAGAAAAATGATTTCAAAGGCGTAGCCCTGGTCTTCCAGATCCTTGAAAACGTTTTCAAAACGGGAGACAAAGCCTTTTTCCCGCAGATCCATAACAAAGGCGAATCGCGTCACCTCGGACACGGTTTGGTTCTGCAATTCCAGAAACTTGGGCAGCAAGGCCACGGGCAGGTTGTCGACGCAAAAGAATCCCGCATCCTCAAGGGCCGCCAGGGCCGTGCTTTTACCGGACCCGGACAGACCCGTGATGATGACGATTTTAAGGCGTTCCACGATTAGAACTCCTGATCCACTTCTCCGATGGCTTGAGCGACCTCCTGGGGGGAGTCGCAACCCATCAAGCGTTTGCGGAACTCTTCGTTACGTAAAAGCCGTGAAATCTGAGCCAGCATGGTGAGATGCAGCCCGGCGGAGTCCGTCGGGACCGCCAAAAGGAAGAAAATATTGGTGGGTTTTCCGTCGATGGATTCAAAATCCACCCCCTGCCGGCTGATGCCGAAACCCAGATGGAGTTTGCTCAACTCCCTCATTTTACCGTGGGGAATGCCGATTCCGTTCCCCACGCCGGTGCTTCCCAGGCGCTCTCTATCCAGCAGCACCCGGACCATATCCTCAACCTTGACCCCGGCGGCTTGGGCCACCGGGGCTGCCAGTTCCTCTATAATCCCCTTCTTATCCCGGGCCTGCAGATCGCACAGCATGCACTCGGGAGTGATGTTATCAAGAATTTTCATAAATTAAATCGCTTCGCAACCTATTCTACATCATGGGCTCGATGAGGCCCAGGTTGTTTCCTCTTCTCCGGTAAAGCACGTTTACCTGGCCTGTTTTTGCGTTAGTGAACACCATAAACTGATTGTCCACCAACTCCATTTGCAGTACGGCTTCTTCCACATCCATGGGTTTGTAATCGATGGTTTCCACACGGATGGTTGTCTCTAGAGGTTCGTCGTCCGATTCCAAAGCGCTAATGGCGCCCTCCTCTCTCAGGCGGGCCTTGCCCCGGGACGCGTCCCGGCGCTTTCGGACTTTTTGCTTTCCCTTTTTAATTTGTTTTTCCAGCTTATCCAATACCTTGTCTATGGAGGTATACATGTCGCCGGTCTCTTCCTTTCCATTTATCGTGAGCCGGTCGCCCGCCACATTGATTTCCGCAATGTGGCGATGCTTCTCCACAGTCAATACCACGTTTGCCTCGGCCGGATTGTCCAGGTACTTGTCAAACCTGTCCAATTTTTCGCTAGCATAATCTCTCAAAGCGTCGGAGGGATCCAGGTTTTTAAAAGTAACCGATGTGTGCATAGGAACAACCTCCCTTATTTCGGTTGCGCGGGCTTAGCCCGCTTGTTGTACCAGCCGGCCTTGTTCCTGACCGGCTTCAAAGTAAACCCTTTTAAGCAAGGATTTGGGGCATTTGGCCGATGCCTGTTAAATGGTTGAATTAGATTTCTTTAGACTCCTTTTCAAAGGGACAACTAGGTTAACAAATTCGCCGTCAGGCCAGTTTCTTGCGCTTGCTGGAAGGAAGAATCCCCAGCATCTCGCGGTATTTGGCTACTGTACGGCGGGCGATCTGAATATTGTTATCCTCCAGCATGGAGGCTATCTTGTCGTCGGAATACGGCTTTTTCGGATTTTCGCCCTTGATGATCTGCAAAATCCGCTCTTTCACGCTGGCCGAAGCAATGGCGCCGCCGTTCACCCTATTGATGGAGCTGTTGAAAAAGTATTTCAGTTCGAAAATCCCCTGGGGCGTGTGGGCGTACTTATTGGTGGTGACCCGGCTGATGGTGGACTCATGCATCTCGATGTCCTCGGCCACGTCCCGCAGCACCATGGGCTTTAGGTGGGCGATGCCCTTTTCCAAAAACGGCCTTTGGAATTTCACGATGCTTTCCATGACCTTATAGATGGTGCGCTGCCTTTGGTGGATGCTTCGGATAAGCCAGGCCGCGGACCGCAGCTTGCCCTGGACGTAATTTTTCGTCTCTTCGGGCAGATTGGCTTCTTTTTGCAGAGCCTGCTTGTAAAAGTTGCTCACATGCAGCTTGGGCAGGCCGTCGTCGTTCAGGACGATTTCAAAATTGTCCCCGACCTTATATACGAAAATATCGGGTACAATGTAATGCGGCTCTTCGTCGGAAAACTGGCGGCCCGGCTTGGGCTCCAGACCCATGATAAGGCGGACGGCGGCAAGCACGTCGTCCATGGAGATGCGCAAGGCCGAAGCAATGGCCTTGTAGTTTTTATTTTGCAGGTGATTGAGGTAATTGCAGACAATCTGCTCCAGCACCGGATCTTTGATCTGAAGGTGGCGAATCTGGATCATGAGGCATTCGCTCAGATTGCGTGCGCACACGCCCACCGGATCCAGGGTATGCATTTGCTCCAGGACCTTTTCCACCAGTTCGGGCTCTTCTCCCATGGCCAGGGCGATTTCCTCAACCGTGGCGTCCAGGTATCCGTCTTTGTTCAGGTTGCCGATAATCATCTCTCCGACTTCCTGGTCTTTGGAATCGGAAAACTTCAACATGAGCTGCCACAAAAGATGCTCGGACAAGGATTCCTTACGCGCTATGAAGCTCTCGTATTTGGGCGCCTCCCTTTCTTCGCTTTCAAACACCGCAGGCCCGGGAGCGCTGTATTCGTCCATGTAGTTGGACCAATCCACGTCATCCGGCGTGCGTTCTTCTATGACCACTTCCTTTTCTTCGGGCGGAGCCGCCTCTTTGGCGGCCAAATCCATGGGGTCGTCTCTTCTGTTGTCCCCCATATCTTCGTCAGCCCCCCCGGACTCGTCCCCCTCTTCAATGGCGGCGTTCTGCTCCATCTCCTGCTGGATAACGTCCAATAACTCCAAATGGGACAATTGCAGCAGCTTGATCGCCATCTGCAACTGGGGCGTCATGATGAGTTGTTGGGCCAGACGCAGTTGCTGTCGTAGTTCCAGTGCCATTATTATCCTGACTGCCTGATTATTATGCTAATTTTTTTTTCTCGGGGGATGTGACGAGCTTCATCCCGTGCATGTTCTATGCCAAAAGACTATCACAGAGTGAATCCCTCGCCAAGATAAAAACGCTTGGCCACCTCGCTGGAGGCGATTTTTTCCGGCGAACCCGATTCAATCACGGCGCCATGATTTAAAATATAAGCAGTATCGCAAACTTTTAAAGTCTCTCTGACGCTGTGATCCGAAATTAAAACCCCGATCCCACGCTCCGTCAAATGCTTAATGATATTCGATATGTCAATGACGGCCAAGGGGTCTATGCCGGCGAAAGGCTCATCCAAAAGCATGAACAAAGGCTCTGTGGCCAAGGCCCGGGCGATTTCCAGCCGCCTTCTTTCACCGCCGGACAAAAGATAGGCCTTCCGGTCCGCAAGACGGCTGATTCCCAGCTCGTCCATGAGCCCGGCGGCCTTTTTCTCCCGGCCGGACCGGGATAACCTGCCCACCTCCAGGATGGCCATGATGTTGTCCCGCACGCTCAACTTGCCGAACACCGAGCTTTCCTGGGGAAGGTAGCCCAGGCCCTTTCGGGCCCGCACGTACATGGGATCGTCCGTCAGATCCCGCCCGTCCAGAAGAACCTTGCCTCCGTCAGCCTGAATCATGCCCACAGCCATATAAAAGGTGGTGGTCTTGCCGGCGCCGTTGGGGCCCAGCAGCCCGGTCACGGCGCCGCTGGCCACCTCCATGGTCACATGATCCACGGTCATCTTGTTATTGTAGACCTTCACCAGGTCTTCCAAAAGCAAGGTCGCCATGCGCTATTCGCCTTCCTTGGCCGGTTTATCCTTGTTTTCCTCGGATTTTTCCGGAAAAAACTCCGCCTGCACCCCGCCTTCAAAGGTCAACAGGCCGTCCTTGCTTCGGGTGATGATTTCGCCGCTTACCGTGTTTTTTCCCGAAACCACTTTGGCGGGACCGCCGGTCAGCACCAAATCGCCCGTCTTCTGCAAATACAGAGCCTCGTCCGAATGGGAGGTGAAAGCCTCGTTGACAATCTCCACGTTCCCCAGGGCCTGGATTTTTTTCAAGGATTGGGAGGCGGGAAGGCCGCTTTGGACATCGTTTTGCTCCTTTTCCCCCACGTACCAAATTGTCAACTCATTGGCTTTGATGGTGGTCTTGCCTTGCGTCGCGACCACATCCATGGAAAACCAGGCCTTATTCTCTTCCTGATTGGTCACCAGTTTCTGCGCCTTTATTTTGATCGGCCCTTTGGACAGGTCGAACCCGGCCAAAGCCGCCTGATCCGGAGTTTGGGCGCTATTGTCGGCCCACAAAGGCCCCAGGGAGCAGACACAGGCAAAAACGGTAAGCAGAAAAATCTTAATAATGCTTGGCAACAAGCGTTTGTGATTGATGTTCGACATATCAGGAGCCTCCAAGGATAGCGACTACGTTTCCACGAAATTCCGCCTGTTTGTTTTTAAGGTCATATTGCATGGAATCCGCCGTCAAATAAACTGACGGGCCTTTGATTCGCACCCGTCCCGGCGAATAAAGCGACTGTTTTTCATTGGAGTATTCCAATTTGTCGCTGGTCAGGGAGTACGGCTTGTTCGTCGCCTCCACAGCGTGCTTGAGCATGAAGTCATGGGTGAAAAAGTTGACCTCGCCGTATTTGGCCGTCACCTTGGTTTCGGACTTGTCTGCGCCGTATAACATGATGCCGAGATTGTAGAAGCGGCCGCTTTTCCCTAGTTCCGTCAATTCAGCGGAGGCCGCATCCAGCATCCATTCCAGTTTTCCGTCCCTGACCGCCTCGTGGTGGAGTTTGGTCAGCACCATGCCGCCGTCCTCTGATATTTCGGTTTTCTCCACAGTGGTCTGCCCCCCGTCATCCTTCATGTAGAGGCGCCCCACCATGGGGCCGATTATCAAAGCGATCAAGAAGCCCGCCATCAAGTAGATGATGCTAGACTGCAACCTGTTTCTGCGTTTCATCCCATAATCCCTTGGCTTTCAGGATTCCCTCGCAAACTTCCCGTACTGCACCGCGGCCGCCGGGTTTGGTCGTGACCAGCCTGGCGGCATTTATCACGTCTGGATGGGCGTCCGCCACAGCCACGCCCACGCCGACCTTGGACATGATGCCCATGTCCGGTATGTCGTCGCCCACAAAGGCCATGCGTTCAGGCGGAACCTTCATATCCCGGCTGATTTGCTCTATGAGCAGGGACTTGTTTTTCACGCCGTCCCAAAGATGCGTAATGCCCAGGTTTTCGCACCTTTTGGCAAGCGCTTTGGAACTGCGCCCCGTCACAATGCCGGTGACGATTCCAGCCAGTTGAAGCATGCGGATTCCCAGGCCGTCCTTCACGCTGAAGGTCTTGATTTCTCCGCCGTCGTCCCCGTAAGTGATGGACCCGTCCGTCAGCACGCCGTCCACGTCCAGGAGCAAGACATCCACCTGTTCGAGGACATCCCAGTTTTCAGCCGCTCTATCCGGCATGGTTCGTCCCTTCTCCGGGATCGCTCCCGGGCGGAATTCAGGAGGCTGCTTTCCTGATAGCCAATAATTGGGGCAAAATGCTTTCCAGCATTTCCATAGTCAATGAGTTGGGGCCGTCGCACAGGGCTTTGTCCGGGTCCGTATGCACTTCGAAAAAGACCCCGTCCACCCCCGCGGCCGCCGCCGCCCGGGCCAGCAAGGGAACATAGGACCGATCCCCGCCGGAGCAGTTTCCCAGGCCTCCGGGCATTTGCACGCTGTGGGTGGCGTCAAAAACCACGGGAAAGCCCAGATCCCGCATAATGCTGAAATTCCTGAAATCCACCACCAGATTGTTATATCCAAAGCTGCTGCCGCGCTCTGTGAGCATGATGCGCTCGTTGCCCGTGGACAGAACCTTGCCCGTCACGTGCTTCATATCCCAGGGGCCTACGAACTGGCCTTTTTTCACGTTAACGGGCTTGCCGCTATTGCCCGCGGCCGTCAAAAGATCGGTCTGCCGGCACAGAAACGCGGGAATCTGCAGGATATCAAGAACCTCGGACGCCGGCCCCACCTGATCCGGGGAATGCACATCGGAAATCACCGGCAACCCAAGCCGGGACTTTACCTTGCCCAGGATAGCCAGCCCTTGCTCCAGGCCGGGGCCGCGAAAAGAATCTATGGACGTGCGATTGGCCTTGTCAAAAGAAGCCTTGAACACAAAGTTGACGTCCATGTCCCGGACGATTCCCTTTATGCGCTCCGCGATCTCAAGGGTTTTTTCCTCATTCTCGATCACGCAAGGCCCGGCAATGAGGAGCAAAGGCGCTCCCAGGCCCACGTTCATGTTATTTCCGATTGAAAATGTGTTCGTCATAATCTACGGCATCCTTGATCAATGAGCCTGCCAATTGGCGTAAAGTCAATAAACGCAAGGCTTGAAAAACCTTTGACTTGGGTTTATCCTGCTACCCAGGTATTGTCAAGGCGGTAAAAACAGGGCTTGATTCAAGCCCTGCAAGCTGATATGTTTTACGGCACAATTGACCCTCAGACATATAGGATAATATATTGAAAAAGAAGGGATTTCGTTTTTTAGGCTTGTTGGTTGGAATAGCGCTTGCGGTGGTTTTGGTCCCCGGAGGCTGGTACTTATTTCAACGCATGGAGGGAAATGCGCCAACCGTTCAATGGAAGGCGCCCATCACCTATGCGGGCTTATCCACCACCTTTGAAGGCGTGCTCGCAGACCCCGAAAACGGGTTGTCAGGCGTCCGGATCGTCCTGACCCGCCCCGGGGACAAGGAGGTGGAGGTTTTTTCCAAGGAATATCCCGCCAAAGGATTTTTGGGGCCGGGACAGGTCAAGAAAGACTCCATCTCGTTCACTATTGAGCCAGACAAGCTGAACATCAGCGACGGCGAGGCGGTGCTCCGCGTGAGCGCCAGGGATCGGTCTTTAAGGAGCTGGGCCAACGGCAACCTGTTTTATCAGGAATACCCTCTGACCATTGACACCAGGCCGCCCGCCATATCCGTTCTGACCACAAGACATTACCTGCGCCAGGGAGGCTCAGGGCTGGCTATTTACCGTCTTTCCGAAAAAGGCGTGAAAAACGGCGTCCAAGTGGGGGATAACTTCTTCCCCGGCTATTCCGGCGGATTCAGCGACCCGGACGTATACATGGCCTTTTTCGCCGTGGACAACGAACAGCCCACGGACACTAAAATAATGATACAGGCTGCGGATAAGGCCGGCAACATCAGCGCCGCCTCTTTTTCCTACCTGATCAATCCGGGCAATTTTCGCAAGGACGTCATAAATATTTCAGACCGGTTTATGGAAATGGTCCTGCCTCAGTTCGAAGCGGGCAAAAGGGTCGACCCCAACGTTCCGCTCATCGATCGCTACCTGAAAATCAACAGGGAGCAAAGGCAAAGCGACTACGCCATCGCCGGCGCCATGTGCGAACGCTCCAAACCTGTGATCTATTGGGACGGCGTTTTTTCGCGCCTGCCCAATTCGGCCAACCGGGCCAGGTTCGCAGACAGGCGGGAATACCGCTATAAAGGAGAAAAAGTGGACCGCCAGGTGCACCTGGGTATTGATTTGGCCTCCGTCGCCCAATCCCCCGTGCCTGCGGCCAACAGCGGTATGGTGATTTATGCGGCCCCACAGGGAATATACGGCCAGACCGTTTACATAGACCATGGTTTCGGCCTCATTTCCCAGTACTCCCATTTGTCCCGCATTGACGTAAGTGAGGGGCAAAAGGTAGAAAAAGATCAGATTATCGGCCTGACCGGCAGTACGGGGCTTGCCATTGGAGATCATTTGCACTTTGGAATGCTTGTGGGCGACACCTTTGTGAACCCCATTGAATGGTGGGACGCATCCTGGATAAAAAACAACGTGACCTCCAAGATCAACGCTGTTACAAAGGCCCTCCAGTAAGTCCGCCCCTCATACAGGAGCGCGCGCCGGACGCCGCCGGAAACGGTATACAGGAAAAAAAATGGGGTTTTCCCTATTTCGGAGAATAAGCTATGAGCGAGTTTAAAGTAAACAAGACCTACGCCGAGATTAACGAAAAAATCAAATCAGGCAAAGTGGTGGTGGTCACCGCAGAGGAAATGGTGGACATCGTCAAGGAAAACGGGCCCATTGAAGCGGCCAGGGAAGTGGACGTGGTCACCACGGGCACCTTCGCCCCCATGTGCTCCTCCGGCGCATTCATCAACTTCGGCCACTCCAAACCCGGCATCAAGGCCTCCAAAACCTGGCTGAACAACGTGCCCGCCTACGCCGGAATCGCGGCGGTGGACTGCTACATCGGCGCCACCGAACCCTGCGAGGAAGACCCCCTGAACAGGGTGCATCCCGGGGAGTTCAATTACGGCGGCGGCCATGTGATTCACGACCTCATCGCAGGCGAAGAGGTGCACCTCCTGGCAACGGCTTACGGCACCCAGTGCTACCCCAACCGCCGGGTGGAAAAAATGGTCACCCTAAAGGACTTGCCCTACGCGGTTTTATGCAACCCAAGAAACGCCTACCAAAACTACGCCTGCGCCATAAACATGAGCACCAAAACCGTCTACACATACATGGGCGTGCTCAAGCCCAAGGCCTCCAACGCCAACTATTCCACGTCGGGCCAGCTATCCCCCTTGTTCAACGATCCTTTGTGCAAAACAATCGGAATCGGCACGAAAATCTTCTTGGGCGGCGGCACAGGCTGGGTCTCCTTCCAGGGAACCCAATACAACCCCAACGTGGAATCCACGCCCATGGGAGCGCCGGTCCGCCCGGCCCGCACCCTGATGCTCACGGGCGACATGAAGACCATGAACCCCAAGTTCGTGGTGGGAGTAAGCATCCTGGGCTACGGCCCCTCCCTGTCCATGGGAGTGGGCATCCCCATTCCCATATTGAATGAGGAGATGGCCGCTTACACCGGCGTGAGCAACGACGATCTGTTCACCCAGATCCTTGATTACGGAAACGACTACCCCACGGGCAATGCCAAAAGCCTCCAGCAGGTCAGCTATGCCGAGCTCATGAGCGGAACCATCCGCTTTCAAGGGAAAGACGTGCCCACATCGCCCCTGTCCAGCATTGTCATGGCCCGTGAAATCTGCGACATCTTAAAGACGCAGATTACAGAGGGCGAATTTTTGATCACCGAACCTCAGGGAATGCTGCCCTGATTCCGTGCTTTCGGAATATTAATGTAAAACTCTTCCACTTGCGACGCCCGAGGAATTTTGAAACAAAACACAAAACAAAAAACGGAAAAAACCAAAGCCGCTCC
Organism: Desulfatibacillum aliphaticivorans DSM 15576; assembly: GCF_000429905.1. Classification (NCBI taxonomy): domain Bacteria; kingdom Pseudomonadati; phylum Thermodesulfobacteriota; class Desulfobacteria; order Desulfobacterales; family Desulfatibacillaceae; genus Desulfatibacillum; species Desulfatibacillum aliphaticivorans. The sequence continues at coordinate 34,241 of NZ_AUCT01000001.1, forward strand.
TGAACCGGACGAACAATTCGAAAAGCCCAGGGGAATTATCAGAGAAAATCTGGAAGCTCTTTTAATCGCCTTGCTGCTGGCCCTGTTCATCCGCGCCTTTTTGGTGGCCCCGTTTAAAATTCCCTCGGGCTCCATGGAAGACACGCTCCTGATCGGCGACCAGATCTTCGTGAGCAAGTTTTCCTACGGAATCAGGCTTCCTTTTTCCAACAAGGTGCTGATCCCCACGGGAAAACCCGATCACGGAGACATCATCGTCTTCATCTTCCCCCGGGACCGAAAGCTGGACTACGTCAAACGGGTCATTGGCCTGCCCGGGGACGAAGTGCAGGTCCATCAAGGAATCGTTTACATTAATAAGAAACGGTATGAAAAACAGTGGGGCATTTTAAAAGGCTCGGAAAACCGGGGCATGCCTCAATTCCGTGATTTCGGCCCTATTGTCGTGCCCGAAAACAGTTTGTTCGCCATGGGGGACAACCGGGATAACAGCAGCGACAGCCGGTATTGGGGTTTTGTACCTTACGAAAACTTGAGAGGCCGGGCCTTTATGATATACTTTTCCAAGGACAAAAGCATTTTCGACGTCCGTTGGAACAGAATAGCAAAAATACTCCATTAGTTGTTTGATATTTCCCAGACGGAAAGGAGACCAGGGCGTTGGATGCCAAACCCTATCTGATCTTCCGGGGCGCCCATATCGTGGACCCCATCAACCGGATCGACGCCGCAATGGACATCATTGTGGAGGGCGATTGCATTCACAGCCTGGTTTACCCGGGTTCCGAAAATTCATGGCCCCAGCCCTGTGAAGTCATGGACTGCACGGGGCTGACGGCCGTCCCCGGCCTGGTGGATATGCACGTGCACCTGCGGGAGCCCGGGCAGGAGCACAAGGAAACCATCGAGACGGGAACCCACGCCGCAGCCTCCGGGGGCTTCACCGCGGTCTGCTGCATGCCTAACACTTCCCCGGCCAACGACTCGCCGGAAATACTCCGGCAAATTTTAAGCACCGCCAAAAACCAAGGGCATTGCAAGGTTTATGCGGCCTGCGCCGTCACCCGCGGCCTGAGCGGACAAACCCTGGTGGACTTTGAAACCCTGGCCCAGGAAGGCGCCGTCGCCTTTACGGACGACGGCATGCCCGTCAAGGACCCGGACGCAATGCGCCAGGCTCTTAAGCGGGCCTCCGCCCTTGGCCTTCCCATATTAAGCCATTGCGAAGAAATGCCCCTTGTAGGCGGCGGAGTTATGAACCTGGGGCCCGCGGCGGAAAAGCTGGGCCAAAAGGGAATTCCAAACACCGCGGAAAGCGTCATGGTGGAACGGGACATAGAGTTAAGCCGCGAGACCGGCGGCGCCGTGCATATCTGCCATGTGAGCACGCGGGAGTCGGTCCTCGCCCTGGAAAAAGCCAAAGACGAAGGGCTGCCCGTGACCGCGGAAACCGCGCCCCATTATTTCATGCTGACGGATGACGCAGTGGCGGAAAAAGGCGCCAACGCAAAAATGAATCCGCCCCTCAGGTCGGAAAAGGACCGCCAGGCCATTCGCACGGCCCTGGCCGAAGGAACCATCGACGCCATCGCCACGGACCATGCGCCCCATTCGCCGGAAGAAAAAAACGCGCCTTTTGAAAATGCGCCCAACGGCATCATCGGCCTGGAGACGGCCCTGCCCCTGGCCCTGTCCCTGGTGCATGACGGGGTCATCACCCTGGCGGACATGGTCATGAAAATGTCCGTCAACCCGTCCAGAATCCTGGGGCTGGCGCCTTCCGGCCTTTGCAAAGGCGCGCCCGCGGACATCACCTTTATTGATTTGGACAAGGTTTATGAGGTGAACCCGGACCGCTTTGCATCCAAAAGCAGAAACACGCCCTTTGACGGCATGAAGCTGACCGGCGCGGCAGCCATGACAGTGGTTGACGGAAAAATTACATATAGATGCAGCGCCTAACCCCTACGGATACAATATGCCATGATTGCGAAATCTCCCCATAAAATTCTGATTGTTGACGATGAACTGGGCATGCGTGAGTTCCTGGGCCTGATGCTTGAAAGAGACGGATACGAGGTGTCCACAGCCGGAGGCGGCCGGGAAGCCCTTGGCCTGTTAAAAAAACATTCCTACGACTTGCTTTTGTGCGATATCCGTTTGGGAGACATCTCCGGCCTGGAAGTGCTCAGGATGGCCATGGGGCTTAACCCCAAGCCGGTCGTGATCATGATATCCGCCTTTTCCAGCACGGAATCGGCCGTCAAAGCCATGAACGAAGGCGCTTTCGACTATATCCCCAAACCCTTTGACAATGACGAACTGCGAGGCACCATCGCCAACGCCCTGGAGCGCAAAACCCTGGAAAGGGAAAAGCAAATCCTGGAAGAAGAGCTGGCGGCCACCTCCCACTTCGGCGGCATTGTGGGCAACAGCCCGGCCATGACCAAGGTGTACGACCTGATTCGCCAGGCGGCGCCCACTCGCACGAACATTCTTATTACCGGGGAATCCGGAACGGGCAAGGAATTGATCGCCCGGGCCATACATGGGGAGAGCCGGCGGGCCAAGGCCCCTTTTGTGCCCATCCACTGCGGCGGCATTCCCGAAACCCTGATGGAAAGCGAACTTTTCGGGCACGTAAAAGGCGCTTTCACCGGGGCGATCCACGAAAAGCAGGGCTTGTTCACCGCCGCCAACGGAGGAACCGTGTTCCTGGACGAAATCGGAGAGCTTTCCCTGGCCATTCAGGTCAAGCTGCTGCGCGTCATCCAGGAAAGGGTCTGCCGCCCGGTGGGCGCCACCCAGGACGTGGAGGTGGATATCCGCATTCTTTCGGCCACCAACCGCCAACTGGAAAAGGAAGTGATTGAAGGGCGTTTTCGCGAGGACTTGTTTTACCGTTTAAACGTTATCGAAATCCGCGTGCCCCCATTAAGGGAAAGAAAGGACGACCTGCGCCTTCTGGCCCAGCATTTCCTGGAAAAATACTCCCGGGAAATGGGCAAAGCAATATCCAAAATGTCTTCCTACGCTGTCAATCTGCTCCAGCGCTACCCTTTTCCCGGCAACGTCCGGGAGTTGGAAAACATGATCGAACGAAGCGTGGCCCTTTCCAACACAAACATCATCCTGCCTGACAGCCTGGCTCTCTCCTCCTACAAGATGTCCAGAAACACGGATGAAAAGCCTTCCTGGGACCAGATGATTTCCGTGCCTTCCTCCGGCCTTAACATCGACGACGTGCTGTCGGAAGTGGAGAAAATCTGCCTGGATAAAGCCTTGGAAGCAGCGGGGGGAGTGAAGCACAAAGCAGCCAAACTTCTTGGAATCAGCATTGATTCTTTCAGGTACCGCTACGACAAGCATAATCCGTCCTCTTAGCGGGCAGCAGTTACACTGGAACTTGTCATGAAAACAGCGCGCATCGACCTGTTGCTATGCATGGGCTTAGTCGCTCTTGTCGCAGCGGTTTACCACACCATTCCCCATACCGGATTCTTCCTTTATGACGACTCCTTATACGTCTACGAAAACCCGGCCATGAGCCTGGGGCTTTCCTGGGAGGGCGTCAAATGGGCTTTTACCACAACCAGGGGCGGATTCTGGATCCCGGTAACCTGGCTGTCCCTTTTGACGGACGCCCAGATTTTCGGCCTTAACCCGGGCGGCTTCCACCTGACCAACATTCTCTTTCACGCCGTTAACACCCTTCTGCTCTTTGTGGTCCTGAACAAAATGACGGGCGCCCCGTTTAAAAGCGCTTTCGCCGCCGCTCTGTTCGCGGTGCATCCCATGCATGTGGAGTCCGTGGCGTGGATAACGGAACGCAAGGACGTGCTTTTCGGGCTGTTTTGGCTGCTCTCCATGGGGGCGTATTTAAAATATGTCAAAAACCCCGGATGGAAAAATTACGCGCTCATTCTCATGTTGTTTATTCTGGGCCTCATGGCCAAGCCCATGATGGTCACCCTGCCCTTTGCCTTGCTTTTGCTGGATTATTGGCCCCTGAAACGCATCTCCCCGGAAGACATTACCCAAGCCCCAAAAAAAATGTGGGGATTGGTCAGGGAAAAAGCCCCCCTCTTCGCCGTTTCCTTGTTGTTTTCCCTGGCGACCTTTATTTTGCAGCGCCAAGTAGGCGCCGTGGCCTCGCTGGAAGGGGCGCCCCTGTCCTTCAGAATCCCCAACGCCTTAATCTCCTATTTTAAATACGTCTATCACACCTTTTGGCCCTTTGACATCGCGGTCTATTACCCCATACCGCAGACTCCGCTTCCCCACTGGATGTGGGCCGGCGCCTTGCTGGCGCTGGCCGCCGTAACCTTCCTGGCCGCTTTAAGGTGGAAGACCGACAGATGCCTCATAGTAGGGTGGCTCTTCTTTTTGGGTGTCATGTTTCCGGTTATCGGCGTAAGCCAGTCCGGCCCCCAGGCCATGGCCGCCCGGTTCATGTACATACCCGCCATAGGCCTTTATATAATGGCGGCCTGGGGCGGCCCGGAGCTTTTCAGGCGGGCGCCGTCATTCAAGGCCGCCGCCGGCGTAGGAATTGGGCTTGTCCTCGCCCTCACCGTACTCGGGTACAACCAGGCGCGTGCGTGGGAGGACGGGATAGCCCTAATGAAACGCTCCATGCAAATCACCGGCGAAAATCCCTTTGCATCCTATCTGATAGGGGTGGCCGCCCTCCGCAAGCAGGATTACCCCGCCGCCGAAAAGTACCTGAGGGAATCCCTGACCCTGGAGGAAAAGCGAAAGGATGCTTTGGAAGGCCTGAGCATCGCCCTGGACAGACAGGGAAAAACCGATGAAGCCATAACATGCATCAAAAAGGCCCTGGAGATCGAACCGAATTCCATAAAAGCGAAAAGCTACCTGGGAACCTACTATTTTAAGGCGGGATTTCACGAAAACGGGCGAAATATACGCGACGAAGTCGTGCAGGCCGATCCGGAGGAAGCGATCATCCTTTATAATATAGGGACCATGTTCTATGACGAAAAGGACTACAAAAACGCAAAAATCTGGTTTCAAAAAAACACCGAGGCGAACCCCTTCCAGTATGAGGCCTTCACCTTTTTAGGATCCATCGCCTTAAACCAGGGAGAAACGGACGCCGCCCTGGTCAGCTATCTCGAGGCCGTCAGGCTGCACCCCAACCTGCCGGAAGTCCATAACCTGCTGGGCCTCCTTTATATAAGAAAGGGATTGGCGGCCCCCGCCGAGGCGCATTTTAAGGAATCCATGCGGCTGGCCCCCGGCTTTCTGGACGCCCCCTACAACCTGGCTTGCCTATATGATCTCGTGGGGAACAAGCAAGCTGCAGAGGCCTTGTTGAAGGCGCTAATTAAAACCGCGCCCCAATATCAGGACGCCATGGACAAGCTGAAACAGATCCAAGAGAATAAATAACTGATCTTATTGAATATTTATTATTTTATTAAAATATTACCAGCAACAAATGATGTTTTTTGTAAAAATAGATTTTTACTATGTCATATTTCGCACCATCCTTATGAAATATATCACACCAAAAAGAAAGAATGCGTTTAGGCTTCATCGGCGCAGGGGAATTTTCCCGCCTGGAAGCGGTGAAAATCCCCAGGATCGGGTGATTTTCACCGCGCCCCTAAGAGAAAAAACCCCGCGTTTCTCGCCCTCCCCTTGCCTCCCATCTTTTAATTATCTGTTTTCACAGCAATTTCAACTTTAACAAAATATTTATAAACTTTGGCACGCTAACTGCTTATATAAGAGAGCGAACGAAGACGCTGGAAATTTCAGCGAGCCTCTCTTCCGGGAGGAAGTTTACAGGAAAATTGGTAAGCTGAAACACACTTTATTAACTTTGCAACATGCTTTTTTAAAGCATCACACACACAACATCCAAAACAGGAGGTAGGACAAATGATGCAAAAACTGACGAAAAAAGAATCTGGTTTCACCCTGATCGAACTCATGATCGTTATCGCAATTATCGGCATCCTGGCCGCTATTGCTATCCCGAACTTCATCGCCTACAGGAAAAAGGCTTATGACAAAGCCGCCATGACCGATTTGCACAACCTGAACCAGTCCATTCTGGCATACTACACTGAAGAAGGCAAAGAAGCCGTTGTGATGACCCTCGACGTTGCCAAGACCGAAAAAGCGGGCTTCAGGCAAACCTCCAACGTTACCGTTACCGTCGACGGCGGCACCGGCCAGAACGATTGGTCCATCACCACCAAGCATGGCCAGGGCGACAAGACCTACACCATGACTGCCAACCAGACCTTGACCGTGGATTAATCTTAATCCATCGGATTTTAAAATGGGGGATGCCTTCGGGCGTCCCCTTTTTTTTGTATGAACTCCCTGCATGCCTGCAGCGGGCGGCTTGTTTTACGCATTATATTAATTATTAATGAAAGATTTATCGTTCTGATTAAATATTTCGCCCTACCCTTTCTTAATCCGATTAGCCAAAACCCCCTTTAAAAAAAGACGTCCTTTGAAACACGCCGGAATGTTTTCATCTTGCCACCGCCTTCTGACTTTGATAACCGTGTTAGTATAAATTAATGCCAGGAAATCATCGAATTTTTGAAAATCGTTCTGAAAAGGGAGTTCCCCCTAAGACAAGAGGCGCTGATTTGAGGAGGCCGCACGTGATGATGAGTAAACGGAAAGAAGTTTTAACGGGAGTAAAAGGCCTTGATCAGATTTTGGGGAGCCTGCTTTTGGGCGATAATGTGGTCTGGTACGATGAGTCCGGCAACCTGGCCAGCGCTTTTTGGCTCCGCTTTGTGCGCTCCTCTTTGGAAAACAAGGTTCCTGTGATTTTCATCAGCTTTGACCGGTCTCCCAAAAACCTGTTTGAACGCCTCGGAACCATGGGAAAAAGCCCACTGCTGACTGTTTTGGACTGCTTCACCTACGGCAAGGGCAAAGGCGCCTCGGCCTTTTTGAAGTTCCTGGAAAACGCCCCCGAAAAGGTAAAAAGCAGAGTGGTCAGCGTAGAAACGCCCGGCGACATCAAAGCCTTTGACGAAGCCCTATATTCCGTGCATGAAAAACTTCACGGCGACGTGCACCTGGTATTTGAAAGCCTCACCGGCATGCAGGAAGTCTGGGGCGGAGAAGAACAGGTGGGCAGCTTTTACTCCCACTCCTGCCCCCGCTTGTACGACCTGTCCACCGTGGCGTACTGGATCATGGAAAAAGGCGCCCATTCCCAAAGGCTTCGCGCTCAGATCAACCAGATCGCTCAGGTGGCCCTGGAGCTTTCCATCAAAAGAGGCACCTCTTCCCTGTCTGTGATCAAGGCGGAGGGAAGAACCCCGGACCGCATCCAGCAGCCTCATCATTATCAGATGAAAGGCCCGGACATCGTCTTCTCGGGCGATAAGGGCGGCGCAGGATTCCGGGATCTGGGAACCCGCATCAAGCAGCTTCGGGTGAAAAAAGGCCTTTCCCAGGTGCAGATGGCCAAAATGGTGGGCGTCACCGCCAGCACCATCTCTCAGGTGGAGAACAACTCCATCTACCCGTCCATTCCAGGACTTCTTAAAATGGCGGAGATCCTCAACGTCTCTCCCGGATACTTGTTTTCCAGCGATTTTGAAAAGCGGTCCCAGATTGTGTTTCCGTCCGGCCAGGCCTCGGCCGTGGCATTGGCCAACCTCAGCGAGTACGAGGGCTCGGTTAAAATGCTCACCCCCCTGGATTTTGAAGGAAACGCCGAACCCTTTATGATTGAAATCGAGCCCGAACAGACCGTTTCCGGCCACTTTTTCACCCACCGCGGCCAGGAAATGGGATACGTGGCCCGCGGCGCTCTGGAAATCAGCTTCGGCGATGAAGTCCACAAAGCTAAATCAGGCGATCTGATCTACCTGCAGGATCAAACCCCGACCCGATGGTACAACCCGGGCCCCGGCGCCGCCCGCCTTTTTTGGTCCAAATTGCGGTAAAACCACTCAACCACCAATCTTCGGCGGGTCGCTCTTCTGCAAAAAAAGCGCCGCAAAAAACCTTTCCACAGCGCTTCGTGGGGAAAGGCTCCCAACCATTGATATGCAGTGAAATAAAGCACAGCTTGCTGTGCTTTAGGGACGCGCAGAGCTTGTCTTGGGTAGGGCAAGTCCTACCCCTGCAAATTGGATAGGGCGGTAATGAAATATTTCCGTGGCTTCCGTGCTTTCCGTGGTTTGAATAATTTTTGCTTTTCTTTACCGAAAAGTGGATTTTTATCAATTATTATCGCCTGACAGCGTTCACAATCCCCCTCACCAACCGGGCTGCAGAGACGGCCTCGGGGGAAAACCCGTCGGCGCCGACTTCGGAGGCCACGGCGCCGTTGACGGCCGCGCCGCCCACCAGCACTTTCATGCCGGACGATCCCGCCTGCCGAATCTCGCCGATCATGCCAGGCAGCAGGCGTCTGGCCGAGGTAATGAACGCGGACAATCCCACGATCAACGGGCTATGCTCTTGAACCGCCTGGGCGAATTGCCCGGCCGACACGTCCACGCCCAGATCCAGCACGCCGAACCCGTTGGCCTCCAGCATAATGCGCACCAAATCCTTGCCGATGGAATGCAAATCCCCCTTGACCGTGCCGATCACCACGTCCACGGAATCGCCGCCCTGTTTGGCGATCATGGGGCGCAGCAGCTCCATGCCCTGACAAAAAGCGTCCACGGTCAGCAGGATTTCCGGCAGATAGCATTGCCGGGTTTCATACAAGGCGCTGGATTTACGCACAGACCGGATCAACCCGCTGTGGGCCAGCAGCAAGGGATCCACGTCATTAGACAGCGCCTCCCTTACAAGCTCCACTGTTTGCGGCCCGTCCCCCCCGGAAGCCTTCAGAGAAATCTCCCGGAGCGCGGGAGCTTTTTCCTGCACCTCGTCCATGGCCTGTTTGCCTGCGTTGACGAAAGCCTCCACGTTTTCCAGGGGAGCGCCGGGCGGAACCGCGCAGCCGGTGCTGAGGATGAAGTTGGGCAAAATTCCCATGACAGAAACCAGATCCCGCGACGCCTCGGCCGTGTATTCGGGCGAGGCCATGCCCACCACTTCCACGGGCTCCAGGTTGCCGATAATGGCGACGTCCCAGGGAACCTGATCCTCCACCGCAAGCAGGTCCATGCACTGGTCAAAGCTGATGCCGGAGACGCCCGTTTCAATCATGGGCTGGATCAACTCGCTCACGTCGCCGCAAATGTGGAGCATGGTTTTTCCGGCGTCCGCCATGGCGAAGATGTCATGCAGATATCCCCCGGCGCATTCCTCGAATGCGTCGGGAGGCAGCAGAGCAGCCAGGGGATCGGAAATCCAAAGCACGTCCGCGCCTGCGTCCATGAGCAGCGCCGCGTAGCTTTCCGCGACCATGAAGGCTTTTTCCAGCAGGGGATGCAACTCGCCCCGGCGATCCCGCACGCTCCTCAAGACTTCCTGCTCTCCCATTGCCTGCCCCAGGGCGGTGAAGGGACCGTAAACCAGCCCGGCGATGCTGCGCCCCGGAAATCCCTGGGCCATGGCCCGCACTACCTGGGCGTTGATTTGCATGCGCGGGACGTCGGCCGCTCTGGGCGTGAGAATGGCCGGCGCCGTCGCCTTGATGGCCGGCATGTTGTCCGAAGCGAAAAGCGCCTGGGCCCCCATGGCTTCGGCCTGGATGGCGATGTCGCTGAAGAAAAACAGCAGGTCGGAGTTCACCCTCTCGTAATACCTGGACACTGCTTTCCATTTGGCGTCGAAGCTATGGCTCAGCTCCGCAATGTCTTCCGAAACCAATTGCACCGCGGGCAACGCGTTGATGGGAAAGGTCTGCACTCCCGCAAACTTGTGGGGGGGTGCACACGCAGTTCCAGCCAAAGAGGAATTGTTTATCTCCATTTAAAATCACTCCGGAAAGAATCAGCCCACCACGCCCAAAGCCCGCAGCACAAGCAGGCAGCCCATGATCAAAATCAGGCCGTGGGCGATACGCTTAAAACGCTGGTCCGATACATGGCGGCAGATGATGGACCCGGCGGCAAGGCCTCCCAGCATCAGCGGCGCCATCATCAGGTTTACCTTAAGCAGTTCCAGCGAAAACAAGCCCATGTCGGCATAGGCGAAAACCAGAAACAGGTTGGAAAACAAAAAATAGGTCTGCAAGTCCGCCTTGAACGCGAACCGATCCGTGTGGGTCAGGCTGTTCAGCAGGATGACCGGGGGCCCCGGCATGTACACCGAGCCGCCCAGGATTCCCCCCAGCACCCCGGCTGTAAAGCCCCATTTTTTGGAAATCCGAGGAACGGTCTTTACGCGTCCCCAAAGGGACCATACCGCGAAAATGACCAGGGTGACGCCGATCATCAACTTGAGCGTGCTGTCCGGCGAGTGCTTCAGAACCATCAGCCCAATCAGGCCGCCCGGAATAAACCCGGCGGTCTGGGGCCATACCCTGGAAGGCTTGATATAGCTGCGCAATTGGGTGAGAAGAACCACGTTGATGCAAAGATTGTACACGAACAGAAACGGCACGATCTGCCGCACGGGCCAGACAAAGGACATGAGGGAAATTGCCGCAATGGCGAAGCCGAATCCGGCCAAGCCCATCAACAGGCTGGCAAGAATCACCGCAAAGCCAACCGCCAGCCATTCCATTTAGTCCGCTCCTTCCAGCAAGGCGTGAATGCGATCGCACATGCCTGTGAATTCCTGCGAGTTCCTGTCCCGGGGACGGGGCAGGCTGCAATCCATGATTTCCCGAATGCGCCCCGGAGGCCCTTGCATGACCACCACCCGATCCGCCAGCAGCACCGCTTCCTGGATGTCGTGGGTGACAAACACAATGGTTTTTTGATCCGCCCTCCAGATGCGCATTAACTCCTGTTGCAGCACGTTCCGGGTCTGGGCGTCCAAGGCGCCGAAAGGCTCGTCCATAAGCAGAACCTCGGGATCTGCCGCCAAAGCACGGGCCACGGCCACCCGCTGCTGCATGCCGCCGGACAGCTCCGGAGGATAGGCTTTCGCCTGATCTTCCAGGCCTACCAGGCCCAAATATTTTAGCGCCGCCGCCTCCCTCTCCTTTTTAGAAACGCCCTGCATTTCCAGGCCAAAGGCCACGTTGGCCAGGACGCTCCGCCAGGGAAACAGGGTGTAGCGCTGGAACACCACGCACCGCTCGGCGGCCGGGCCTTCCACCTTTTTTCCTCTCAGGGATATCCGTCCTCTGCTTGGCGATTCCAAACCCGCAATCAGGCGCAGGGTGGTGGTTTTTCCGCACCCGGACCTGCCTACCAGGCAGACCATTTCGTTTTCTTCTATGTTCAGGGAAAGGCCTTCAACGGCTTCGATCCTCTCGCCGTTGATGTTGGAATACATCTTGGCCACATTCGTCAATTCCAGCATAATCTATCCCATGCCTCCCCAGAACAACTTGCCCTCCAGCCACCGGAAGCCCCGGTCCATAATAAACCCGATCACGCCGATGGCTGCCATGCCTGCCACGATGATGTCCGCCCGCAAGAGCTCATACGCGTACCAAATCAAATATCCCAGCCCGGAGCTGCTGCCCGGCATCATCTCCGCCGCCACAAGGCACATCCAGCCGATGCCCAGGCCGATGCGCAGCCCCGTGACGATCAGGGGCAGGCTGGCCGGTATGAGGATCTTCACCAGCAAAGGCAGGCCTTTGGCGCCCAATGTGCGGGCGGACTCGATGTACTCCCTGGGTATGCTGCGTACGCCCTGGATGGTGTTGAGCAAGATGGGAAAAAACGCACCGATGAAAATGATGATCAGGGTGGAAAACTGGATGCCCGACCATACGGGGCTGGTCGCCAAAAAGGGAAATACGTCCGGCACGCCGCGGATGCCCAGCCAGGCCAAAATCAACGGCACCCACGCCAAAGGCGGGATGGGCCGCAGCATTTCCACGGTGGAGTCCACCATGTGGCTGACCCGCTTAAAATATCCCATGGCAAGGCCCAGGGGCACGGCGGTCAAAACGGCCAGCAGAAATCCCAAAATCACCCGAAGCAGGCTGATGGCCATGTTCTCCAACAGGCTGCCCGTGATCAAAATTTTTTCCGTGGGATGGAACAATACCGCAGCCACCGCGTCCAGCCTCGGTAGAACGGTCTGCTTGTCCAGCCATATGGCCGCGGCCTGCCAGAGGACGGCCAGGGCCAGGGGCAAGACAAACCTCCCGGCCTGGCGTCCTATGCGTTTTAAAACAAGCATCAGGCGATCAATCCCTTTGCCTTAAGCTGTTCGGTCACGCCGTTCATCATGGAAAAGTCAAAGGCCGCGGAAGCCAAGGCCTCGCCCTGGGCGCCCTGGAGCTTGCCCGTAAACATGCCCATGCCGTCCATGGTCTTGGCGTATTCGTCCACGCTGGAAACCCAGCGGGGAGTCGCCGTGGTGGTGTAGGTCATGCTTTGCATGGCAACGGTTTCCACGGACTCGGAAACGCCCAGCCATGCGGAGCAGGTCTTGGCGGTCAGATCCTTGCGGGTGTTGGCCAGGTCCACGCCCAAAGCCATGAGCGAAAGCGCCTTGGCGGCCAGTGCGGGATCCTGGGTCAGGAACTTGCTGGTGGCTTCCAGGGAGCAGCAGGCGTGTCCGGCCCAGCGCTGGGCCGGGGGAACGTCCTGAAGGTTGAGGATCAAACGGCCTACGCCCTGATCGATGGTGACGGACGGGAAGGGCTGGGCGCCGATGATGCCTTCGGAAATCTTGTTGTTCAAAGCGGCGACCAAATTGCCGTGGCCTTTCATGTTGATGAACAGCACGTCGGCTTTTCTGTTCGTGGAGTCTTCCGTATAGCTAACCCCTTCATATTCCAGGGCGGACCGGAAGATAATCGCGGCCACGGTGTGAGGCCCGGGCATGCCGATTTTAAACTGCTTGCCCTGCCCTTTCACATGAGACACAAAGGCTTTCCAATCCTGGGCGGGAACGTCCTTGTTCAAAACAAACACGTTGCCGGCCGTCTGCAAGGGGGAGATGATCTTGGTGTCCACGCCTTTATCCACGGACATCAGAATCGCCTGGGTGCCGCTGATAGCGATATCCACGCTGCCCTGGGCGACCAGCTTTTCCACGTCCGGACCTTTTTTCGTGGGGATCAACTGAACCCGGGCGATGGGGGAGCCGTTGTCGTAAAGCTCGTACAGCTTGGCCGGATTCAAAGGCTTAAGCCAGGTCTTGTATTTTTCCTCGAACATCTCGCCGTTGCTTGCCGCCAGCATCAAAGGGGCATGATGGTCGGAAAGGATATAAGCCATTTTGATGGTGGGCGTGGAAGACCATGCCATGCGGGGCGCCAAAGGGCTGATGGCCGCTCCCAGAGTTAAGGCGCCGGCGCCTTTCATAAAATTGCGTCGCGTCAACTTCTTCATTTCTATACTCCTTCTATGGGTTATCAGGGCAGGGTTTAAATTATTTCCAAAAACGCTTCGATGCGAGTGCGTAAGGACTCCAGGTCGCTTTCCCCGTAATCCGTGCATAAATGGAGCACAGGCAGGCCGGGATCATTATTGATCATCCGGCCCAGGGGCTGAGCTTCCACCATGTAGGTGTGGCAGGCGTGCCAGGTGAGATCCACCACAGCGTCAGCGCGGAACAACCCGGCCAACTCCCGGATCAGGGCGGCCCGTCCGTCATTGGGGGTCAGGCACGCGCAAGGCAGGTTAAGATACCGGCGCGCAATGGCGCCTAAAGGATCGGAGGAATCCTCCTCCACGTCGGTCCAGGCGGCTTTCAGGCTGGTGCAGTTTTCCATGGCGATGACCGTGGCGCCGGACTGCTCGATCAGCCTCAACACTTTATCCGATCCTTTGCCGATGGGCGTGCCGGTAAGCAAAATGCGCGGGCCCTTCGCCTGCTCTATGGCCGGGGCGTCGCGCAACGCCTCAACCAGAGCTTCCAGGCGTTCGGCGTACTGCTCCTGATCCGCCCAGAAATTCTTGGCCTCCAGGACGTTCAACAATTCCCGGCCCGTAACTCGAACGCCTCCCCCGGCCAGATTGGCCTCATGTAAATTCCGCAGGGCTTTGCGCACCCGATTTTGGATGCATATTCGCCTGTTCAGCTCATCAACAGTCAGAGGAACGCCGGTCAACTCTTCCAAAAACGCGCCGAACCGGTTCACCTCCTCCCGCCAAAAAGCCAGGGAATGCGGCAGGGCGGGATCGTAGGGCAAATGCATGAGATGCACGGGCTTGAGCCGCTGCATGATCTCGTACATCTTCTTCTTTCCGTCGCAGGTGGTCTCGCCCACAATGGCGTCGGACGCCGCAAAAAACGGGCACGTGTCCGTGGCTGCGAATCCGTAGCTGGATTTAATCAACGGACATAAATTGGCGGGGAGCTCCGCTTCCGCAGCGGCGATGGGCTCCTGCTTCTTGCCGCAGAGCCCAACGGGCAGGGCGCCCGCGGCCCGAATCATTTCCACAGGAGCAAATATGCAATAAATGCCCACAACCTTGCGGCCTTCTTCCCGAGCCTCTTCCAAACTCGCCAGACTTTGCTCCGGCATATTGTCAAACCCGGTCAACAACTTCTGAATCAAAACAGCTTCCTTTTAGTGCTGAAGGTTATTGCCTATGCAATTTCCAGGATGCGCCGGCGCCTTGCAATTTTTTAGAAAAAGAAAAAAACGCAAGCGAAAGCCGGAAAACGCCGCTTGTGTATATTATGGTATATGACAATATGTCTAATCGATAGTATCTATGATCATTTTATCAATTGCGTGAATTTTTCAATGGAAATCCCGTTTTCAGCAGGAGGCATTATGGCCGGGGTTCAGTAATTTTTATGCACCCCTTATCCAGTCAAGGGGTTAAAAACAGGTAAAAAATGATTCAGGGCTTGCCATAGCCGCCGGGTGTTTGGTAGTATCCGTTCCAGCCAATTTGGCGCCGCATAAAAAGCATGCACTGACCTGCAATAATCTATTCTAAGTTGCCGCCCGGGGGGGGTAAGGCGAGGATCCAATCTTGTATTGGACCCTGCTTTGGAGAGGACCGCATCATGAGTTTAGCAAGCACCGTATTAAAAAAAGCCTTTGTCTCTAAAGACGTGAAAGAAGCGCACAACCGCATCACCAAAGAAGTGGGCAGCTTCGGGTACGACGCCTGGGGGTATTCCAAGGACGGGGCCGAGATAGGCCTGGGCGTTTTTAAAAAGCTCTACGACCATTACTTTCGGGTGGAGACCGAGGGGCTTGAAAATATTCCCACCAAAGGCCGGGTTCTGATTATCGCCAATCACAGCGGGCAGCTTCCTCTGGACGGCGCGCTTATCGCCATTGCCGTAGCCACCAATCCCCATGGTCCGCGCGCGCCTCGAATCATGATCGAACGCTTCTTTCCAACCGTTCCCTTTGTGGGCAACCTATTAAATATGGGCGGCGCCGTGATCGGCGATCCGGTGAACTGCATCCGCATGCTAAGGCGGGATGAATGCGTGGTGGTTTTTCCCGAAGGAATTCGCGGCAGCGGCAAGCTGTTCAAAAAGCGCTACAAGCTCCAGCGGTTCGGATTCGGATTCATGCACATCGCCATGGAAACCGACACGCCCATCGTGCCCGTGGGAGTTGTCGGGTGCGAGGAAACCATGCCGTCCCTGGCCAATGTCAAACCTCTCGCCAAGATGCTGGGCCTGCCCTACGTCCCGGTGACCATTCCCGTTCCCTTGCCGTCCAAGGTATACCTGCGTTTCGGCAAGCCCCTGGATTTTTCCGGCGTGGTCAAGACGGAGAAGCAGGTCATAGAGAACGTGGAAACGGTCAAGGACGCCATCAGGGGCCTGATCGACGAGGGTCTTTCCCGGAAGCAAGGCTGGTTCCACTAATCTTAAGTCACGCCGCTTGTTGTTGAATCAATTCACCGCTGTTTTTGTTCGAGCGTTACAGAGCTGGGGGGCCAGCATAAAAGGGAGTTCTGATGCCGAAAGCCAAAAAAACCGAAACCGTTGACCGCCAGAGCGTTGAAACCGTCCAGGAGAAAAAAAGGCCCCAGGTGCTTGTCACCGGCGCAGCCGGAGTGCTGGCCCAGGAAACCATCAATCGCCTGTCGCAAAAAAAATACGACGTGGTGGCCATTGACTTCCGGCGCGCGGTCCAGATCGGGGACGACATTCCCAGCTACAAGGTGGATTTTCTCAAACGGGGCTTTGAGGACATCTTCCGGCAGCATAAGTTCGACGCGGTCATCCATCTTGGACGCGTGGGCACGGACATAGGCGGGAGCCATTTTCGCCACAACGCCAACGTGCGGGGAACCCAGAAGCTGTTTGACCTGTGCGTAAAATACGAGGTGAGCCAGGTGATCGTCCTGTCTTCGTACTTCGTCTACGGCGCCAGCGCATACAACCCGGCCCTCCTGGATGAAGACACGCCCCTCAAGGCCTCGGACCTTTCCCTCAACCTCATCGACACCGTGGAGCTGGACAACCTCTCCCAGATCTATATGTACAAGTACCGCCGGGTTCGCATGAAGATTCTCAGGCCGTGCAACATCGCCGGGCCTGGAGTGCGGAACAACATAGGCAGGCTGCTTTCCCGCAAGGTGGTCCCCGTACTGTGGGGATTCAACCCGGTCATGCAGTTTCTGCATGTTTCGGATATGGCCGACGCCATCGTCAAGGCCTGCGGAAAGCCCAACATCTACGGGATTTTTAACGTGGCGCCAAACGATTGGGCGCCCTACAAGGAAGTGCTCAGGCGGTGCGACATCATCGGCGTACCCATGGTTTCCATCCCGGACGCCTTGCCCATGTGGATCGCCCGCATGGCCGGCTGGGAAGCCTTTCCCAGCTATCTGGTGAATTATTTCAAGTATCCCGTGATTGTGGATGGAAGCCGGTTCGCCAAAGCCTTTAACTTTTCACCGAGACGCAGTCTGGAAGAAATCTTCCTCCATTACAGGGAGATGAAGACCAGGCGCTGGGTTTGATTTCCGCAGCAGGCCCTTGCCCCATTGCACCAAAGCCTGGCGCCAGCGCCCCACCCTATCAGCCCAGGGGATTTTGACCTTAAACCGGTCCATGCTGGAGATGAAGCAGCCGCCTCCTCCCCCGCCGCCGGACAGGCCGGAATCGCCGTCTGAATTACTGGAGAGCGAATCCTCGCCGCCTGCTTCCGCCTTGTTCTGGGGAACCGCCGGATCCAGGGTGGTGAATGCGGAGTCGCCGCCGTAATACACCGCGCCGCCGCTGGTCACCTTCACCCGGAAGTGATACGTGGTCGCCGGCTCCAATCCCTCCAGCTTGGCGCCCACGCCCTGTTGCCGGGAGCCCCGGCCGCCGTCCTTGCCGATGACGTATTGATCCGCCGTGATTTCCTCGCCGTAATCCTCGGTCAGGCCGTATTCAAACACCACCGATCCCTCTCCCGGAGGACGAACCGTCCCGGCCAGGTAGGCGTGGGTTTCGCCGATTTCATAAGCCGCGCCGGTTGTTGCGCTGCCCGTGGAGGAGGCGTCCACCCACAATTCAAAGGCGTGGTCCGCAGCAGGAGCATGGGGAGTCCATTCCGGGATGTTCACCTCGGGAAAAATGCTCGTTCCCGTCTCCAGGCGGACGTCGTTTCTGGAAACCACCCAATACGCCTGGGGCGTCCAGGTCAGTTCCGCCTGAATCACAAGCCAATATTTCTTCCCGGGCTCGGGCGAAAATTCGGGGTAAAGCGCCGCTTGATATTCGTAAATATCCTTGTCCCGGTAATAGAGATTTTCGCCGCTCTCGTCCCCTGGTATATTCCAGGAGGCGGCAAGATCGCCGGGCTCGCCCACGCCTGAATCGTCGTATATATATATGTTCCAGGAATCGGGCGTGACCGGATCGGCGCGCAGCTGCCGGCTCCACCAATGGACCCGGTTGATATTGCCCACGGGGGACTCGAACATAAAGTCATCCGCGCTCATGGCGTTAAAGGGATAGGCCGCGTCCTTCTGCGACGTGTGCAGCAAAGTGCTTGTTACGTCCGGAGGCTGGGACCACACCTTGATGGAGTCGTCCGTGGTGAAGCTCCTGTCCTGGCCGTAAGAAGTTCCAAAATCGTTCCTGGCCGCAATGCGGAAATGATAGGTGGTCAGGGGCTCCAGGTTGTTGGCCAGAATGGAGGCGGCGACGGCGTCGGTGCCCGCGCCCGCGTCCACCCATTCGGTGCTTCTGCCGTAATAGGTGGTGGAGCCGAACTCAAACCGGTATTGGGTTTCCACGCCGTGAGCGGTCACCTCGCCCTTGAACATGGCGGAATGGGCCAGGATGTTGGCCGCCGTCAGCGTCGCCGCCGTGGGCGCCAGGGGATTGCCGCCGGTGGCGAAAACCCGGTCCGCTCCGTAGTTGATTTCCTCGCCGTTGTATGCCGCCACCCGATAATGATAGGTGGTCTGGGAGTCCAGGGCGTTAATTTCTATGGCGATGCTCTTCTTGCCCTCTGAAGCCGCAAGGTACAGCGAGGCGCTGGCGTGATCGTAATCCGCATTCACGCCGTACTCCACCCACACTTCCGTGTCCTTGCCCTCGGTATCCACCGTGCCGCTGATCACTGCGGAATCCTGCCCGATCACCGGAGCGTAGCCTGTGTTAACCGCCGGCCAGTCCGCAGGCGCCAGAAAAGCGACTGCGCAGGCAACCCGGGCGGAACGATATTTGATGCGCATGTATCCGTTTTCGCCCCAGGAGGTTCCCCAACTGTTGCGCAAAATCCAATATCCGTTGCTTTCCGCATCCCCATTATCGTTCCAGCCCACCAGCACCACGGCGTGATTGGTGACGGCGTAATACTCGGGCGATGCGTCGCACTGCGTGTTGCCGTCTTCGTAAATCCCGGATTGATAGGCCAGAAAAGCCGGGCCGGCGTAAACCGCCGCAACCACCGCTCCGTAAGTCAAAATGGCCGCCTTGATGGCCTCGATGTCTCCGCTTTGAACCCTGCCCCACGACTCAAACACCACCGGCGCATCGCCCGCGTGCTGGTAAATCCCGGGATCTTCCATCACGTAAGGAAAATCGCTTTCCTGGACAATGCCTTCCTGAGTCAGGGCCTCCACCTCCGAGTAGGTGTAGTCCGCATCGTCGCAGCCTCCGAAATGAGAGGCGTAAGGCTCGATGCCGCCCAGATGCCAGGCGATGTACGACTCGGAAAAATCCGCAACGTCCGAGCCGCTCCGCTGGGACGCCGTGTTGTAGACGCCCTCGGCGGCGCCGGCCGCCGCAAAGGCGTAGCAGGAGCCGCAGTCGCCCTGGTCCTTAATGGGGCCGATGAAAGACTTGCCGCCCACGTCCCGCAAATCAAAGCTGGAGGGAATGGCGTCCCAGTCTCCCCCGAACTCGAACCAAACCTCCTGGCCGATGGCCATAAGCCGGGTCAGACGGGGCGCGCGGCGTCCAAGAAGCTGCTCCAGTTCTTCGGGATCTTTGTTAAAAACGGGGTTGGGGCCGACCTGAAATTCGTAATTGTTTTGGGTGATGCTTTCGCGGATTTCCTGAAGCTCGGCTTCCTGAGCGGAGGAGGCGTCGTCTGCGGCCAATGCGGAGGAGGATATAAACAGTCCGATGGCGGAGAATACGGCGATGACCAAATATCGGGAAAAATCCTGCAAACGCATGGGCGCCTCCGGCGGCTTTCACAGCCTGCGCGGCAAACCCGGTTTGGCTCGGCCTCCCTGCCCGCCTTTCCGGTGAGTACTATCCAAAAACCTGCTGACTTCCCTGTTCCTGGCAGCCGGGGATGGTCCCCGGATCAGTGTTCTGCTTTGTTCTGTTTGGATATCGGCAGAAACCGCCAATTCCTTAACGAAAAAACAGGGCTTACGGACTCCCTTCAAAAACGCGCGGGAATGCCCCAACAGGGCCTGGAACCTGCCTTTTTGGTCAGCCTTGGCATGCGATGCCAAAGAGGGGTAAATTCACCCGTCCACGGGGCGGTTTTTCCAGGGTATCTTTCCAGAGCGTCATTCTCGGGGTGTTTTTACCCGGTTTTCAGGCCCTGGGGAGACAAAGGGGGCAAGGGATGGGAAGCGCTCCAGGCCGCCTTGGACGGCGGCCCGGCTCCAACGGCGGCGACCTACATTTTTGTAAGAAGAAAAAACAGGGCTGGGCGGCGAACTGTGAAACATTTCACATTTTCTTGGCATTTACCGGAAGAGCTCCCAGGGGCCTTGCGGTGAAAATCCCCAAGCATGCGGTGAAAAGTCCCGCTTCAGTGGATTACAGGTGGAAAGAAATCACTGGGATCTTTGTTATTTTCCTGAAATTGCTCGTTTTTAATAAGATTAATTTTTTATTTTTTTTCCGGACTTTCGTCCAACTGATTTTAAACTACAAAAATGTCGGGCTCATACAAAATTGTAGGCGAAATTGGCCCAATGCAGGAGGCCTTGGCCGCCCAAAAAAAAGAATGATGTTCATTTTATGTCTGATCCTGGCAGGTTAACGGCGTTAAAAACATACCGACAAAATTATGGCATTTTTTTTGCCTATTCATGAAAACATTTGTGACGCAAGACCCAGCCCCATCGCCAGGACGGGCCTTTGTGAAATTTAACGCTTGTTATAGAAGACTTGGCGAAGAGAAAAAGCGATTGATTATCAAAATCAATTCTTGCTTTTTTTCGCTGGCACGATTATTGGAAGTGCCTATCAACAATCTGTGGTTGTGCGACAGGAAGAAACTGAGAGCGAACGAACCCCTCCGTTTCCGCCTGCCCTGATCCGGGCCCATTTGTCCGGAATTCCGGGGCGAAACCGAAGAGTTTTACAAAGTCCGAACCGCACCAATCGATACAGGGCGCTCCTATGCGTTACCATGCACGTGGAACGCACAGGGTTTTTGCGCCCTGCGGATCGATCTGGCCCGGAGCCGGCCTTCCGCCCAACGGGCGGGGCTCTTAGTCCTTTCTGCGCAAAATCAAATTGCGAAAAATGACGTGGACGCTAAGTCCTGCCTGACATTCTTCACCCCGATCAGGCTGTTGCTGCCGCTATTCAGCTGTTAGCCTGCATTCGGGATTTCATGTCATGCAACGCGGGTAGGGATTTCTCCCTTTCCGCCGTTCAGCGCTCCTGCCGCTTGAAAAAGCGTAAACTTTTCCCCGGCAGCTTGGCGAACTCAGACTTTTTCGCGACAAATGAACAGGGTTTCCGGCCGGTTTCCGTGCGCTTGGCGCACTTGTCCGCCGGCAGTCCCGTTCCGAACCCCTTTAACCGGAGGGCCAGGGCCATGCCCCGGAACACTCGAAAGGAATATCGACAGGTGTTCCCTAAAACTTTAGGAAATTTTTTAAAAAATTTCCCTGGCGCCGCCTGCAGCTTCCAACAAATTGAATTTGCTGGAAATCGACATGGACAAAATCCCCTTGCAAGATTCCCGGGGCGTCCGCAAGCAGGCTTCCGGTGACTGATATTTAGATAAACGGCCTTGTGACAGTTTTGAGTTGAACCTTTTTTAACGATTTTGGGCCTCAGGCCCGCAGCAAAGGATGAAATGCACGGATTTTTCCCATCTTCCCGCTCCCATGCCGAACGGGGTTATCGCGCCCGCGCTCTGCAGGCCTCTCGTTCCCATGCTTTGCGATACGCTCGTTCTCATGCTTTGCGTGGGAATGCACATGGAGGACGCATGGGGGAAGTGGAGATGAAAAACGGCGTATTTCCCTCGTTCCCGTGCTCCGCACGGGAATGCAACTTGGAGCTGCGAGGGAAAACAAACGACGTCCTTTCGTGCAAATCCTTTGAAAACAGTTTTGGATTTTGGACTTTGTTTTTTTTGAACAACCTTTAACAACCACTTTTTAAACTTAGGGAGGATTTAGAATTTTGAGAGGAAACAACAAGGAAAAAAGTAAACCCAACAACCCGAACCCTTTAACCCTAAACCCAACTTGCACCACTAAACCTAGAGGAGGAGTACACATGAAACGTTTGGCAATCGCAGCAATGGCAATCTTCGCAGTCATCACCCTGACCACCGGCGCCTGGGCAGCAGGCACGGCAGCGGGTACTGACATTACCAATACGGCGACAGCGACTTACACACTGGGCACTGTTACCGGCATTACAGAGGCCGCATCGGACACCATCACCGTGGCCATGCTCATTGACTTCACCATTACCGAGCCCACAAACCCGGTCACGGTCCAACCGGATGATGAGCATCAGGCCCTGACTTTCACTATCACCAATACCGGTAACGCCACGGAAACATTTTATGTTTCCGGCATCAGCACGGCAATCGCCGGGGTGACGGACAATTTTGATCCTGATTATGACAATATCTTTGGTGACACCAACAATAACGGCGTTTATGACTTCGGCATAGACTTGGCTATTCCATCCGTGACTCTTGCTGCTGACGCCAACGCAGTCGTTTTTGTGGTGAACGACATTCCTTCGGACGATCCGGCCGACGCAACCGACATGCTGGAAGGACACACCGGATACACCCAGTTGATCGTCAATTCCGCAACCTGGGTTGATGTATATGGAAGCGATCCTGCTGACGCGGCTGATCCCGGCGACATTGTTGTTAACGGTTATGCGGCTGGCGTGGATGCCATCATAGGCGACAACACCAGCAGGGACACCGGACTGGGCTACTACGTCGTTCAGAACCTCGTGCTGACCCTAACCAAAACCTCCCATATAGAGGACAATGTATACGCAGGCGTCAATCAACCCATCCCCGGCGCCATCGTCACGTACACCATCGAAGCGAATGTCACCAGCGGAAGTGGAACAGCGGTTGACGTTTGGATTACGGATACCATCCCCGCAGGAACCACCTACGTTGCGAACTCTTTGACCCTTGAAGGAAGTGCATACGCAGGATCCGGCGGATACGACGCCGGCACAGATTCCATTTCCGTGTATGTGGGAGACATGGTTCTCGCCACAGATGCTCAGACCGTTACTTTTCAAGTCACGATCGACTAAAGGGAGGTTTTTCCATGAGGCTTAAAGCATTCTTTATCCTTGTACTCATCAGTATGGTTCTGGCCGTTCCGGCCCAGGCATTGGCTGAAAGCCCGCTCAAACTGCAAACCGTGGCGGAAGTGAAAGTCATTGTTGTGGATGAAAAGGGCCAGGAACAGGTAAAGATGGTTCCCGCTAAAAAAGTCGTCCCCGGAGACGTGGTGTACTATACTATCACCTTCAACTACAGCGGAGATCAACCGGCCTCAAACGTGGCCATCACCAATCCGGTTCCTGAACACATGGAATACGTGGATGGCAGCGCTGCAGGTGCGGGTGCGGACATCCGCTTTTCCATCGACCAGGGTCAGACCTACGACTATCCGGGAAACCTGAAAATCAAAAACCCCGAAGGCACGGAAAGGACTGCAACCGCCAAGGAATACACCACGATCCAGTGGACCTTGACCAAAGACCTTATGCCCGGTGCAATCGGGACCGTGCAGTATCAGGCCAGACTTAAATAGGAAAGTAATCCGGAACGGCCGACGCCGTTCCGGGTTTATCAAAGGACTTATAAAAACATGTACCTTTTTTTAAACCAAAAAAGGAGAAAGACAATGAAACACACAGGCAAAATGCTGGTGCTTACGGCCTTAACGGTCGGTTTGTTGTTATTGGGATTCCAAAGCGCGCTTGCTGATGGAACACAAGCAGGAACCCAAATCGACAACACTGTCACCATTCATTATGACGTAGGTACGGAAGCGCAGACCCCAATAACGGCACCAACATACACCTTCTATGTTGACAGAAAAATTGATCTAACAGTGGAAGCTCAGGACAACGATCCTGTGTCAGTCATTCCCGGCCAGGATGATCAGGCTCTGGTATATGTCATCCAAAACACAGGCAATGACATTTACGACATCTATCTGGACATAACAACGTATGTTAATGCCGATGGCCCAATTACGCTAGGCAATGGAAGTGACTACACTGACTCTTTTGACGCTTCCCATGTTGGTATTTATTATGACACTGACAGCTCTGGGGATTACTCTGCAGGGGACGTCGAGATTACCACATCTTACCTTGACAATATGGGCATCGACGAATCCAGGACAATTTTACTGGTGTACGACATTCCTACGGGGCTGGACGATGAGGAAGTCGCTATCTACGGTTTGACTGGCACTCCTCTGCCTGATGGCGGTTCACCCGGCACCACCTTTGACGATGATTCTGGCAACGCCGACACGGCGGGCGACGGAACCAACGCTACTATCCAAAATGTATTCGCAGACACTACGGATGGAGTAACCGGTGAGGAATCGGATGTTTCGGCTTTCATGGTCGTGTCCGCCCAGATTACGGTTACCAAGGAGTCGGAGGTTATCTCCGATGGCGTCAGCACCTCCAACTTCAAAGCTATTCCTGGCGCAATCGTTGAATACACCATTACCATCACTAACAGCGGACATGTAGCAGCGAGTAATATTGCCGTGACGGATAGCCTTGCCACAGAAATCGCATCTGGCTCCATACTGTTTGTCGAAAATGGTTACGCCGCAGATTATGGCATTTCCGTTAACCAAAACGGTGGAGGCGAAGTAGCCTATACCAATGCCGACGACGCAGCAATTGGCGGGGTCACAGCAGACTGGAACATCACAGCCGCCAATACCGTTACGGTGACCGGCCTCTCAGTAAACGCCAATGATGGAACCAATAACGGCGAAACAACCGTAAAATTCCGGGTGGAAATCCAATAAGGAAAGGCCGTAAGTCTTGGGCATTGGCAGGCATATTATAATGAGCGCAATTCGAGGCTTAAGGGGAATCCCCACCCAAGCAGTCGCCGTATTGCGCCTTTTTTCAGCCCTGTTAGTCCAATCTTGCAAAAAGCCGTTCCACATCAATGGCCAGCAGCCTGTACAGACGGGAGGGGGAGCAAACTCCTTCCCGTCTCGTACAGGGGTTAGCCGGATTGCTTTCATGACTTGTTTTATGACAATATTGGGTGTCCTTACAGGCCCAGCCTTTGCCTTGCCTGTCGGATCGGTTGTCACCAATATTGCTTACGCCAATTATGGAGACGACCCAAGTAATCCAACCATTGTTCCCTCCAACGAAGTGCAATTCACCATAGTGGATAGCGGAACAGACTCTGTGATTCAACTTATGCAATACGCCCCCACGGCCCTGGACGCGATCTTGGTGGATGTGGACGCCACCCAGGGCCGGAGCAGCGGCTCAACCGGCGATCCTTTTGAACCGCTGGACCCGCCCGTCCCATTTGGAAGGTCTGCGGCCATCGACCTGGACGACCCGGTTCCTCTTTTGGAAGCCGAGGTATACCACGGCGGCGAGCCTGTCTTTCTGATGGTCACGGATGAAGACCAGAACGCAGACCCCACGGTTGCGGAAACCATTCTGGTGACCCTGACCGTAGAGGCCACCGGCGACGTGGAACTGGTGATCGTAAGGGAGACCGGGCCTAATACGGGCGTGTTCGCCGGATACATCCAATCCAACGTATCGGCCAGCGGCGTGCAATACGACGGATACCTGGACGTGGTGGACGGCGCCGAAATTTTGGCCGAATACACCGATCCCACGGACGGAACCGACAAGACTGCCGCAGCGGCCATGGTGGATCCGTCGGGCGTGGTGTTCAATTCCTCCACGGGCGAGGCTGTGGACGGCGTGACCGTCACGTTGATCGACGTCTCCACGGGCAACCCGGCCGTGGTTTACGGCGACGACGGAACAAGCATATTCCCCTCCACCATCGAATCCGGCGGGTCTGTGACAGACAATGGAGGAACGACATACGATTTTGCAACGGGCGGATTCCGCTTCCCCTACGTACTTGCCGGGGACTACAGGCTGGAATTTACGCCGCCCGAGGGCTATACCGCGCCTTCCACCGTATCCACGGCCGTGCTGCAGGCTTTGCCCAACGCGCCCTTTGACATCCGGACGCCCGGCTCCCGGGGCGAGGATTTCTCCATCGCAGCGGACGGAGGCCTGGCTTTGGACGTTCCTGTGGACCCGAACAAGGGCCCCTTGTGGATTACGAAAACGGCCAACAAGGACACAGCCGCCGTCGGCGACTTCGTCCAATACGAAGTCACAGTGGAAAACAGCTCGGACGCCAACCTGACAAAGGTTTTGGTGACCGACCACTTGCCGCTATCTTTCCGGTATCAATCCGGCTCGTTAAAGGTGGACGGCAAAAAGAGGAAAAATCCGGACCTCTCCAAGGACGGCCGCACCCTTTCCATTGAAATCGGGGCGGTCAAGGCCGGCGAAAGCGTCACCATCAATTACGTCGTGGAAATCACCGTGGGAACGCCTTTGGGAGACGCCGTGAATACGGCCCAGGCTTTTGAAATCCTCGGGGGCTCCCATAGCAGCCGCAAGGGCTCGGCCCCGGCGGGATACCAGACCGGCGTCGTTTCCAACGAAGCCCATGCCGCCGTTCTCATAAAGGACGATTTCTTCAATGACCGCTCCATCATCATGGGTCAGGTGGTGGCCGACCATTGCCCCTCCACCATTCCGCCCAAGGAAGGCGAAGAGCCGATTAAAGAGCATGCGGTCAAGGGCGTCCGCGTCTTCCTGGAAGACGGCCAATACGCCGTGACCGACGAAAACGGCATGTACCATTTTGAAGGGGTCGCGCCCGGCGTGCACGTGGTGCAACTGGATGAGTTCACCCTGCCGGACATGTATGAAGCCGCCTTCTGCGAGGAAAACACCCGCCATGCAGGCAGGCCTTTCTCCCAGTTTGTGGACCTGCAGGGCGGAACCATGTGGCGGGCGGATTTCTACGTGGCCACCAAGCCGCCTGAGCAAGGCGAGGTTGGCATTCAAGTCAGCGCTGAAAGACAGGAAGATGAGGTAGACTGCACCATACAACTGAACAATACGAATGTACCTATAGGCAAGCTGCGTTTGACGGTTATATTGCCTGATGGATCTGTTTACAAAGAAGGGTCTTGTAAATTTGATGGGCAATCAGTTCCCGACCCAACAGTTGCGGGGCCTGCGCTAATTTTCAGAATGGGAGATCAGCCTGCTGACTGGAAAAGGGATATTCAAATCAAATTAGATGTTACCAAGGCTTCAAAAGATCCACAACCAACTATCAATGCCATGCTGTTGGCAAATACACCGACGGCAAAGAATCAACGGGCGCCTCTTACAAAATGTCCTATTCTGCCTGGAAGCAATAAAAGCCAGCGTCAAGTTATGCTTACTACAGGGCTGGCCTTAGGAAGCACAAATAAAAATAATAATCCACAAGAAACAATCATTCCTTATCTTGCAGACGGTTGGATTGAAAAGCAAAAGCCTGGTTATGAAATTGTCTGGCCGGAGGAAGGAGGTTTGCCTGCCATCCCATCCACCAAAATCGCCGTCAAACATTTGCCAGGCACAAAAGTAACCCTGACCTTAAATGGCGAGCCGGTCAGCCCTTTGAATTTTGATACATCTGTTAACAATGGCGCCAGAACGTTTAAATTATCCCGATGGATTGGCGTGGACCTCCAGAAAGGAGATAATCTTATAGAAGCCGTATGCCAGGATAAATCCGGAAAAGAAGTTTGGCGGCAAACCAGAAGTATCCATTATTCTACAGCTCCAGTAAAAGTAGAAGTGCTTAGTGATCAGCCATACGCTATTGCTGATGGAAAGACCATTCCGCAGCTTTTAGTTAGGTTGACGGATAAGGACGGTTTTCCGGTTAGAAAAGGGAGCGTAGGTCAATATGCGGTTGATCCTCCGTATGAAGCTTATAAAAAGGTTGAGGCAGTAGAAAGCGATCCTCTGGCCCCTTCTATAGATGAATTCTCAAAATATATTGTCGGAGAGGATGGGGTTGTGCCCATCAAACTCAATCCTACTACCCAAACAGGTGAAGTGACCTTTGTTATCAAATTAACAGATGAAGATAGTGAAAACAGGGTATGGCTCAAACCCGGCAAGCGGGACTGGATTCTGGTGGGACTGGCCGAGGGCACGGCGGGATACCGGATTGTCAACGGGCATCAGGAAAACCTGGACGACGCGGACCTGGAGGACAAGTGGTACAAGGACGGCCGGACCGCCTTCTTCGCCAAGGGCCAGATCAAGGGCGAATGGCTGCTGACCCTGTCCTACGACTCGGAGCGCGATTCCGACGAGGCCCGTTTGTTCCAGGACATCGACCCGGACGAATACTACACCCTGTACGGAGACGCCTCCACCTCCGGCGCCGAGGCCGCCAGCACGGAAAAACTCTACGTCAAGGTGGAGCGCGGCAAGTTCTACTCCATGTACGGCGATTACGACACCGGCCTGACCATGACCGAACTTTCAGCCTACTCGCGCACCTTGACCGGCTTCAAGACCAAGCTGGACTCCAAGCACGTGTCCCTGGATCTGTTTGCTGCCGAAACCAACCAGGCCTTCGTCAAGGACGAAATCCGCGGCGACGGCACGTCGGGCCTGTACTACCTGTCCCGCCGGGACATTGTGGAAAGCTCGGAAACCGTGACCATCGAAACCCGGGACCGCCATAAGAGCCAGGACATCATTTCGTCTGAATCCCTGTCCCGGAATGCGGACTACACCATCGACTACGACCAGGGGACCATCTTCTTCAAGAGCCCGGTCATGAGCACGGACGACGGCTTCAACCCGGTTTACATCGTAGTGGATTACGAGGCCGAAGACTCGGACGACAAGGACGCCACCTACGGCGGCCGGTTGGCCTTGAAGGCCCTGGACGAAAGGATTGAACTGGGCGGCACCCACGTGCACGAAGGCGGGAAGAATACGGAGTCCGACCTTTTGGGCGCCGACCTGACCGTGGAAGTGACCGAAAACACCGAACTCAAGGCCGAATACGCCCATACGGACAGCGAACAAACGGACGAAAGCTCCAGCGGCGAGGCCTACCTGGCCGAGCTTTCCCACGACGGCGTCAAGGCCGACGGCCGGGTGTACTACCGGAAGCAGGGCGCGGGATTCGGCGTGGGCCAGCAGAACGCCAGCGAGTCCGGCACGGAAAAATACGGCGCCGAGCTGGAATACCAGGTTACGGAAAAACTGGACGCCGCGGCCGAGGCTTACCGCAACACGGATCTTGGCACACGCGCCCGGGACGACATGGGCGAGGCTCGCGTGGAATACACCCAGGACCGCTACTCCCTGGAAACCGGTCTCCGCGCGGGCGAGGAAAAAACCGACGAAGGCGAAGTCAACCGGGTGACCCAGGTATTGGGCGGCGCCAAGGTCAATTTCCTGGACAAGAAACTGGTGTTCAGCGCAGAGCACGAGCAGGCCGTCAGCAACGACAACGCCAACACGGATTATCCCACCCGCACCACCTTGGGCGTGGATTACCGGATCATCGAACAGCTCAGCCTCTTCGCCCAGGACGAAATGACCTGGAGCGACACTGAGGAGACCGAAAGCATCCGGGGCGGATTTAAGCTCACTCCATGGAAGGGCGCCAATTTCGACACATCCCTGGAGCAGACCAAGGATATTTCCGAGGACGAAGACCCGGCCATGGCCACCCTGGCCAATTTCACCGTGGGCCAGAACGTGACCTTGTTTGAAAAATGGAAGGTGGATGCCTCGGTGGATCACTCCCGCACCTTGGACAAGACAGGCGGAGACGTGGATTCGGACTCTGACAGCGACTTTGTAGCAACCTCCTGGGGCGTGCAGTATACGGAAAAGGACTGGAGCGCTTCCGCCAAGGTGGAATTCCGCTTCGCCGACGACGCGGACAAGTGGAACGCCTCCGTGGGCTGGTACGGAGAAGTGGACGACGGCCTGGGAATCTCCCTGGGCGCTTTGGTCACCCGCAACGATTACAACGTGGACGGCAATGAAGACGCCACGGGCGATCTGCGCATCGGCCTGGCCTGGAGGCCCAAGTTCTCCCGGTGGATCGTGCTGGACCGCCTGGACCTGATCTGGGAGGATGACAACGACGCGGACTCGCCCTACGAAACCCGGAAGTTCGTCAACAACCTGAACGCCAACTACAAGACCGGATACCGCACCCAGGTTTCGTTCAAGCACGGCGCCAAGTACGTCCTGGACAACATCGACGGCGACAGCTACAGCGGATTCACAGACCTCTATGGCTTGGAATTCCGCTATGACGTCGCCAAAAAATGGGACCTTGGCCTCCGCGCCTGCGTGCGCCACTCCTGGAACTCGCACCAGTTACAGTACAGCACAGGCCCCAGCGTGGGTTACAACCCCTTCACCAACGCCTGGGTGGGCGCGGGCTACAACGTGATCGGATTCCGGGACGAAGACTTCACGGACGGCGATTTCTTCACCCAGGGCTTGTTCTTCCAGTTCAGGCTCAAGTTCGACCAGTACACCAAGGAAGAATTAGAACAAATCTTTGGATTCTGATTGTTTGTTGCCTCTGTAGCTGCAGGCCTCCGTGCCTGCCAAGAGAAATGAAGACGCTTGCTTCCCGCCAAAAGCGCGCGGGAATGACGGCGTTTATAGGCAAGGAGACGTCGCAACCGCATACGGGCTGCAAGGCTCGCCAACGCCGAGGCCAAAAACCATGAGCGAAAAAATTCGCGCCTTAAAAGAAAAGCTGAAAGACCTGGAAGCCAGGGTTAAGGAACGGGAGGCCAGCCTGCCGGCCCACTCGGTCCGGGTCAGCCAGATCATGGAGCTGGAAGAGCTGGAGGAGGAGCGGGATCAGATTCGCCGGGAATTGGAGGAATTGCTGGCCGAGAAAAAATAAAGAGCCCGCAAATCCCATAAGGTTCCCCAAATAAAAAGCCTGCACTCCAATTAAGGAAATGCAGGCTCGAATTTTTTATGGAAAGAAAAGGCTACACCGCTTTTTTTACGTCGCTTTCCTCTTCGGTCTTAAAATGGATCTCCTCTTTTTGAGACCTCTGCAAAGACACGCTTTGATCTGAAAAAAGAGCCTGCCGCTTGCCCTTGATGTTCTTGTAAAAGGCTTTGATTTCCTCCATGTCCTTGTCGATGTCGCCCGTGGGAATGAATTCGGGTC
The DNA here is from genome assembly GCF_000429905.1 of Desulfatibacillum aliphaticivorans DSM 15576. Taxonomy (NCBI): domain Bacteria; kingdom Pseudomonadati; phylum Thermodesulfobacteriota; class Desulfobacteria; order Desulfobacterales; family Desulfatibacillaceae; genus Desulfatibacillum; species Desulfatibacillum aliphaticivorans. The sequence continues at coordinate 65,202 of NZ_AUCT01000001.1, forward strand.
CAAGCCCTCCCACCTTGCGGCCGAAATCCACAAAGCCCATAACGATGGGAACCTTGGCGGTATGGGCGATGTAATAAAAACCGGTTTTCCACCAACGCACCTTGCCCCGGGTTCCTTCCGGGGGGATCACCAGGACCAGCTGGTCGTGGTTGGAAAATTCCGCAGCCGCCCGCTCCACCATGTTGGTGGACCGGCTGCGCACCACGGGGATGCCGCCCAGCCATTTCAGCACCGGGCCCATGGGAAAGCGGAACAACGAGTCCTTGCCCATCCAGTAGATTTTTATACGGTATTTGAAGGCTATGCACAGGGTGGCCAGAAGGTCCCAATTGGAGGTGTGGGGCGCTGCAATGAGCACGTATTTGGGCGATTCCGGGGGATCGCCTTCGGTCTTCCATCCAAAGGCCCACAGGCCGGACACGGAAATCCAACGAAAGATGGTGCGCAATATAGGGGTGTCGAACATAGTATAGTGCATGATATGGCCTTTCCAGTCAAAAGTGCGGCTTTTCAGCCTTTACCGGCAAAATAGCACACATCCGGCGGATATCCCCTTTTTACCTTGAATGTGACATTTCTTTTACATTTGCCCCGCCCTCGCCTGTTGAGACGGGCGCCGCCTCCAATTTTGTGCTAAGGAAGCAAGGCATGAAAAGCGCAGCCCGCCGCAAACAGCCCGCAGGAGCCTCCGAAGAATGACCGGTCCGGCCATGGAAATAGCCGTTTTGGCGCCCATTGTCCTCTTGGCCTATACGGCCCAGGCCCTCACCGGGTTCGGCGCCTCGCTCATCGCCGTCACCCTGGGCGCCCACTTCATGGGCGTGGACCGGCTAGTGCCCGTGCTGATCCCCCTGACCGTGGCGGCCACAGGCGCCATCGCCTGGAAGGAGCGCGCCCACATTGATCGCAGGCTCCTCATAAAACGCGTCTATCCTTTTATGGGGATGGGGGTGATTGCGGGATTGCTGTTGTACGAAATCCTCAAAAACGCCGCGCCTGAATGGCTCCTGGGACTGATCGTCGTGGGATTCGCCTCCCGTCAGCTTTGGGGGCATTTGCGGGGCAAAGAGGGGAATTTCACCATGTCTCGTCCGGCCTCCTTTCTCCTTTTGATCATGGCCGGAATCGCCCAGGCCTTTTACACCACGGGCGGCCCGTTCATCACATACGCCTTCATGGGGGAGCGTTTGCCCAAGGCGGCCTTCCGGGCCACCTTGTGCACGGTATGGTTCAGCTTCAACACTTTTTTGGTCCTGGCATTTTTTTTGAACGGTCGGTTGAACCTGGACGCCCTTCAAATCACCCTTCCCTTGTTCCTGGCCCTGCCTGCGGCGTTTTTTCTGGGAGATCGCTTGCATACTTTGGTGAGCGAAAAATCCTTTCAAATTATTACAAGCATTCTCCTGATCCTGTCAGGTTTTCCTCTGGTATTAGGCAGTTGCTGAGCTTCCTTGCAAAGAGGAATTCAGAGTCAATACCATCATCAGCGAATATTCCCCTCTTTTTCAAAAAAATATTATCCCAATAAATCAATTTTCATGGTCCTATTTTGTTATAAAAACAAAATACAGTTGCCGTTTCGGCTGCTGCTTGGTATGCTGCTGTCATTGCATGTCGGTTATGCATTAATCCAGCCTTCATTTGAGAGTTTAGTATCATGATTATACCTTTCCAAACCTGTTCAATATCCCAATTCATGCCCTCATCCTACCCGGGCTTGATCAAGACAACTTGCGGGTGTTTCACCAGGCAGGATTTTAACGTTCCACATTGAGGAGGAGTTATGACGATGAAGAAAGTTGCTGCATTGTTGTTCGTGATGTTTCTGGTACTGGGCGCTGGCGCCGCAACCGCAGGCAATTGCGGATGGGGCCACTGGGACAGCGGTAAAATCCATCTTTGCCCGGCATGCTGGGATTACTACATGCCGCCCGACGGAGGCGCCGCTGGCATCTACCTTGGAATCAACTGGTTCTATCTCCAGAATCGCAGCGACAATGAAATCAACTACTACATTGACTTCTACAGCGGCACGGGCGAAATCATCGGCCGCATCCCGGAAGAGGGATACAGGACGCTGGGCGGCAACTGCGGCACCCGCGTTTCCCCGACCACGGAGCTGGATTTTGAAGTCAATACTTGGTGCAGCCCGGTCGTCAAGTGGTTTGGTTACGACATTGACGTGACCCCCACCTGCGTCGGCAAAATCCAGTTTTTCGACATCAACGGAATCTTTGTGGGTTCCGAAATCGGAGTGGGATACGACGATTCTGTCAGGTAAACGACAAATACACAGCACAACCCTTTCCCTCCGGGGCCGCCAAGAGGGTTTCGGGCCTAAAAACCCGAAGGGCCCCGGAGAGCCGTTGCATGGCTTTTCGAGCAGGAGGGGTGAAACGCCCGCAAGTTGTTTCCCCCTCCTTTTTTCCTAACGATTATTGGAACAAATTTTCAACCTATCCCATACGCCCCGACGCCCGTCGTCTCCCAATCGCATTGACACCTTTCTTAAATCCCTTGTATAAAGAGTCCCATCTGGGCCTGGTTAACCTCCATCCGAATTTCAAACCTTTTTGTAGCGAGCAAACAATGAATCATACCAGCAATGGAACTGCGCCGCCCCCTAACGCCCGCAAAAACCGCCGCAACCCGTATTTGTCAGCTTTGCTGCTCATTACGGCCCTGGCTATGACAATGTCCACCGCAGGCTGCTTCTCCGCTAAAAACGCCTCGACCTTGTATTACGGCGGCGACATCCTCACCATGAGCGAAACCGACCCTGAAACCGTGGAAGCCGTGCTGGTGAAAAACGGCAAAATCGCCGCCATGGGCTCTCACAAAACGGTCCTGGCGCAAAAAGATCCGGAAACGGAATTCCTGGACTTGCAGGGAAAAACCCTCATGCCGGGCTTCATCGGGGTGCACACCCACCCGGATCTCTCCGCCTATTTGTACAGCTTCACGGACCTGAGCGGCTTCACCAACAATTCGCCGGAAGAAGTCTGGGCCAAACTCCGCGACGCAGCCGCCAGCGCCGAAAAGGGCGAATGGATTTTTTGCAAAGGATTTGACCCCATGCTGGTCAAAGGACTGAAGGCTCCGACCATCCAGGAACTGGACGCCATGGCGCCGAACAACCCTGTGGTGATCCTGGCCCAAAGCCTTCACTCCGCTTGGGCCAACTCCCTGGCCTTTGAAAAAATAGGAATCACGACGGACACCCCAGCCCCCGCCGTGGGCAGTTATTACGAGAAGGACGAAAACGGAAACCTGACCGGATTCATCGCCGAGGTCCAGGCCATCGAGCCTTTCGGCAATGCCGCTATCAAGAAGTTCAACATCAAGCAAAACGTAGTGGAAGTCTACAAGGAGTATATGAGCCGAGGCATCACTTCCATCACCACCATGGGCATGTTCGCCAAGGACAAAAAGCCCTTTATGCTCTACGAGCACTTGTCCTCCGATCACCCCAAATACCTCCACCGCGCCCTGGATCTGGTTGGATTGCTCCCCAACAAAACGCCCACGGTGAGGCATTTCGTGTACATCAAGCACGACACGCCCTTTTTGATCCCGGATCAAGTGGAAAACGGAGACGATTTCTTTAAGGTGGTGGGCGTCAAGCTCTGGTACGACGGCTCGCCATACACGGGCTCCATGTACCTGAAGGAGCCCTACCTGGAATCCGACCTGACCCAAAACGGGCTGGGACTCCCCCGCAACCACCGGGGCGAGCCGGTCATCCCAAAGGACGAATTCTACAACGCTCTCAAAACTTGGCACGACAAAGGCTGGCAGCTCAGCGTCCATTCCCAGGGGGATCAATCCACCCTGGAAGTGCTTAACATGCTCAAGCAGGCCATGGCCGAAACAGGAGAACGGGGCCATCGCCACCGGATCGAGCACGGCGTGCTTCTTCCGCCCGAACTCCTGGGCGAAATGAAGCAAATGAACATGGCGCCCAGTTTTCATGTCAACCATATCTATTATTATGGAGAAGCCCTTCGGGACGACATCCTGGGAGAAGCCCGCGCAGAAAAAATGCTGCCCGTCCACAGCGCCATGGCCGAAGGCCTGACCTGCTCGCTGCATGCCGACGCGCCCATGTACCCGGAAGATCCTTTAAGCCTGCTCCAAACCGCCGTCACCCGGAAAACCAAGTCCGGCCAAATTATCGGCGCCGGGGAGAGAATCACGGTCATGGAAGGCCTGAAAGCCCTTACCATCGATTCCGCCTGGCAGCTTCATATGGAGAAAAAAATCGGCAGCATCGAGCCCGGCAAATACGCCGACTTCGTCATCCTGGACGCCAATCCCTTAAAGGTCGATCCCGCAAATCTTCGTGGCATCCAGGTCCTCACAACCATCGTCAACGGCGTGGAAACCTGGAAGCGATAATGGGTAGTATTGAGTAACGAGTACGGGGAGGCCAATGAACAGCCAAAGATGGACCATATTGATCTTGTTAGTTCTATTGTCGTTTTTTCTTGGAAGATTTTCAGTCATAGGCATGGATCACGTGTCTATGCCTGAAGAGATTCTCCTTAAAAACGCCCCTGAGCGCTTCAACAAATACAACATACTAAGTTCAATACCGGTATCTACATTAAAGGAGCTTAACTTCCAAAAACATACTTACGCATACTGGCAAATAGTTCATGCAGAACGGCTCTTGTCTGACATACCGGAGTGCGCAGAGCGTCTGGAGCCTTTGAAAAAAAGTTTGTTGGATCAAAGAGAATTGGAATTAAAGAATATTGAGAAGTTGAAAAACGATCTTGGCGCTAAAAACTATCTTGTAATGTATGATTATGTAGACGCTTCTCATACTGGTCACGGAGGATTCTTGGTTGTCGATAAAAGGGGCAACATAAAACAGGATATTGATTAATTTTATGATTTATATTGCCCTCCCGGTTAAGCAGCACCCTGCCGAGGTTGGAACGCAGCCTTGTGTTGCCAAAGTAACTTGATGTCCCGCCTACGCTCCATCAAGCGGCCAGCCGTGGCAGGGCAGTAGCCTGCCAGGGCGCGGCAGCGCAATAAGGGCGGCCAGGAAAGACTGTGGAGTCCATTAATAATCGGCGGCCCAAAAATGTAATTAGAATCCAGGCGTCTGAAATAGAAAGGGTTCGCATCAGTGAATGGGAATTCAAATACGCCCCGGTCGTCTTATTGGCCTTCGGCCCCCGGCATTGCATGCCGCGGCTGGCCGGTTATGTGCATAGCTCCCGGCCTTATTCTAAACCGCCGACAGCCATGATGGGACGCCCCTGGCAAAGCAGTATCTTGCCTGTAGTTGCAGGCCCCCGTGCCTGCCCATAACGCACTTTGCGCGTCCCATGACGCAGCAAGCTGTGCGGCTACATGGTTTCATGCCCTTACAAAGCACAATCCGGCCTAATATCAATGGGTAGCCCCGGCACAGCAGTATCGTGCCGGGGTGCGCAAGCACACGTATTAAAACCCTCCAAGCAATAGAATCCCAAAATTTCACTCAAAAAAACCTCCCAACACCCGCCCTCCCGTTCCCATGCTCCATCGTGGGAATGCATGCAGATCTATTTGAAATCAAATAATTTCAGGATATTGAGCGCTATTCACGAAAATATCATACCAATTTAAAGCAGATCCGCCCCACGCCCCTGTCTCCCCCCCACCAAAAAATCATCAACGACAAACACAAAAACAACAAAATTACAAAATGGAAGCATTTTTTGGTTGACAACTGACCCATGGGTCATTTAGGGTATGACTGACCGGTCAGTCATGGGTCTTTGGACGAATAATTTAAAGGGAGGGTGAGCGGACGTCATTCAATATCTTTATTGTCCGCAATAACATATGCCGAAATCCACCTTCAATAATCTGCCGTTGGAAAAAAGGGAGCGCATCCTCAGGGTGGCCGCCGAACTTTTTGCACAAACAGGCTACACCAAGACCGACGTGGCTCTCATCGCCCGGGAAGCCGGGGTGGCCAAGGGGTCGATGTACAATTATTTCGAGTCCAAGGACGACATTTATGTGCATGTTTGCGCACGGGCTCTGGAGCAGTCCCGGACGGCGGTGTACGGCGGCATTGACAAGTCCTGGGACATATACAGGCAGATCGATCACATCTTCCGCAAAGGCTCGGCCTTTGCCATGGAAAGCCCGGAATTCGTGCTTCTTTATTTAAATGTATCCTCCGTGGGCATGGAGCGATTCGCCGAAGCCCTCACCCGGGAGGTGGAGCACTACACGGCCAATCATCTTAGAAATCTTATCCGCAAAGGCATGGAAGCGGGAATCGTCAGGCCGGACATCAACGCCAGCATGACGGCGTTCTTCATCAACAGCATGTACATCGTGCTCCTGCTTTCTTTCGTGTCGCGGCATTTTCAAATACGTTTGCTGGAATATCTGGAAATCGAAGGGGACATGGAAGAGTTGGACCGGGAGGCCATCCTGGATCAACTGGTCGGAATGATCGAGTCCATGCTCAAACCGGCTGCGCCCCTGAACGACAATTAAACGAGGTGAAACCATGTACGATGATTTAAAAGGACAAGTCGCCCTGATAACCGGCGCGGGCAAAACCACGGGAATCGGCTACGCCATTGCGGAAAAAATGGCCGCTTGCGGCGCCGACGTGGTGATTACGGATCTGGGAGGCCCCGGCCCCCGCGAATCCGAGCAGGCGCCCCCCACCACCGAGGAAATGAACGAGACGGCCGCCGGCCTGGCAGCCAAATACGGCGTCAAGGTGATCGCCGTGGAAATGGACGTCACCGACACCGAATCCGTGAACAAAATGGTGGAAGTGGTCAAGGCGGAGTTCGGCAGGATGGACGCCTTGTTCAACAACGCGGGAGCATCATTCGGCGTGCCCAGCACGATCCACGACTACGACGAAGGCGCCTGGCTCAGAACCATCGACGTGAACCTCCACGGCGTGTACCGGGTGTCCAAGGCCTTGGCCCCCATGCTGCGGGAAAACAAGGGCCGCATCGTCAACGTGGCCTCCCGGGCCGGCAAGTTCCCCGCCCTTTTTAACGGCGCCTACTCCGTGGCCAAGGCGGGCGTGATCATGCTTTCCAAGGTCATGGCCAAGGAGCTGGGCGGCGAAGGCGTGCGCGTAAACGCCATATGCCCCGGCCAGATCATGACCGACCTCCAAAGGTGGCGCCTCAACCTGGAAGCCCAGGTGTTCCAGACCACATTTGAAGACCGGAAAGCCGAAATGTGCAAGACCATCCCCCTGGGATACATCGCCGAGCCTGAGGAAGTGGCCTCCCTGGCGGTTTATCTGGTTTCCAAGGAATCTTCGTACCTGACCGGCCAGGCGATCAACGTCACGGGCGGCCAGTTGATGGAACTGTAAATAATTATTCGGGCTAAAACAAAGCCCTGACCTTTTTCTATTAAGCAACTTTTATAAAGGAGTAAAATATTATGGAATGCCAAGCAGAATGCAAAATGGGCGCACAACTGGCTGCTGAAGCCCTGGTCGACCTGGGCGTGGAAGTCATCTTCACCCTGAGCGGCGGTCACATCACCCCCATCTATCAGTTTCTGGAAGACACCGACATCAAGCTCATGGACACCCGTCATGAGCAAGCCGCGGTCTTCATGGCCGAAGCATACGGCCGCATGACCCGCAAACCCGGCATCGCCATGGTGACGGCGGGCCCCGGCTTCACCAACGCCCTGACCCCCATCGCCAACGCGCGTCTTTCCAACACGCCCCTGGTTCTCATCTCCGGCGTGGTGGGCATCGAATCCGTGGACAAACTGGACCTTCAGGACATGCGCCAGGCGCCGGTCATCGAGCCCATGGTGAAAAAAGCCCTGGTCTGCCATCATCCTGAAAGGGTGTATGAGTACATCGACATGGCCATGCGCATCGCCTCCACCGGCAGGCCCGGCCCCGTGTACCTGGAACTCCCCGTGGACATGCTGAACTGCAAGCCCGAAGCCGCCAAGGTAAAACGCCTGGCCACCCAGGTGGAATGCCGTCCCGCGGACTTGTCCAAGGCTCCGGCCATCCTGGAAATGATCGAGCAGGCCAACACCCCCATGATCATTGCGGGCTCCGGCGCATGGTATTCCGATGCCGGAGACGAGTTGCAAAAGTTCGTGGAAATGACCAACATCCCGATCTTCACCTCCACCCAAGGCCGCGGCATCGTCTCCGACGACCACCCCCTGTGCTTTGAAGGCTCCCTGGCCATCCGCCCGGGCGCAGCCATGATGGCCAGCTTCAGCACCGACCTGCTCATCATGCTGGGCAGCCGCTTCAGCCTGTACTACATCTTCGGCGACATCTTCCCGCCCACCTGCAAGATCGTCCAGGTGGACATCGAACCTCAGGAACTGGGCCACAATAAGGCCGTGGACCTGCCCGTAACCAGCGACATCAAGCCTCTGATCGCTGAAATGATCCGTCTGGTGGAAGAAAAAGGCAATGGCGCCGCCATGCAGGAAAAATACGCCGGATGGGTCAAAACCCTGGAACAAGCCAATATCGACGGCCGCGTGGAAGCCAACGCCCAGTGGGAAAGCCCGGAATCCCCCATCCACCCCATGCGCCTGGCTCGCGAAGTGGACAACTTCATGAACCTGGAATCCGACATCGTGTGCGCCGACGGCGGCGACACCTCCGTGTGGATGGGCATGACCCGCACCGTGCGCAAGGGCGGAACCTACCTGGACTCCGGCCTGTACGGATGCCTGGGCGTGGGCATTCCTTACGCCAATGCAGCCAAGTTCCATAATCCCGACAGCCGCGTTTGCCTGATCACCGGCGACGGCTCCACGGGCTTTAACTTCATGGAATTCGAAACCTCCATCCGCAAGGGCCTGCCCATCGTCGTGGTCATCTCCAACGACCTGGGCTGGGGCATGATCCGTCACAGCCAGGAACTGCGTCTGGGGCACGCCATTGAAGACGGCACCTGGATCGGCCGCGTGGATTACCACAAGATGATCGAACCTTTGGGCGGCGTGGGCTTTTTGGTTGAAAAACCCGAAGACATTCGTCCGGCCCTGGAAGAAGCCTTCAAGACCGGCAAAACCTGCTGCATCAACGTCATGACCGATCCCACGACCATCAGCCCAGGCAGCACCGCTTTGGCGAACCTGGGGGCGTATTCAGTATAATGCGTCAAAACAAAGCCTTAAACCCAATAAAAAGAAGGGGGGAAGCGTATGGACCCAGCGGTTATTGACCAAATACATCTGAATTTCAACCAGAAGAGCCTTTTAGGCATCAACGCGGCCATTGCCCTTATGATGCTGGGCGTGTCCCTGGACCTGAAACTGGAAGACTTCAAACGCATTCTGGTTTCACCCAAGGCGCCGGCTATCGGGTTGCTCGCCCAGTTCATACTGCTTCCGGCCTTCACCTTCGGCCTCACCATGATCCTGCCCAAGTCCATGCTCATACCGTCCATGGCAATGGGCATGATCCTGGTGGCGTCATGTCCGGGAGGCAATCTGTCTAACATCATTACCTACCTGGCAAAGGGCAATTGCGCGGTGTCTATCAGCATGACGGCCATTTCCAGTTGCGCGGCCATCTTCATGACGCCCCTGAACCTTGCCATCTGGGGCTCCTTGAACCCGAACACCGCGCCGATTTTGCAGGAGGTGCACTTAAGCCCCTCGGATGTGTTCGTGACCATATTCGTCATCTTGGGCATTCCCATGGCCATCGGCATCACCTTGTCCAAGGTGTTTCCCAACCTGGCCAACAAGGTCAGGAAGCCGTTCAAGATTTTCTCCTTGAGCGTCTTCATGCTCATCGTCCTGGGCGCCCTGCTGGCCAACTGGCAGAACTTCATCAACGTGGTGGGGCTGGTGGCCCTGGCCGTGTTCATCCATAACGCCCTGGCCCTGACCTTGGGCTACACAAGCGGACATCTGGCCAAATTGCCCGTCCGCGACAAACGGGCGGTTGCCATCGAGGTGGGAATCCAGAATTCGGCCCTGGGCCTGCTTTTGGTCTTCAACTTTTTCGGCGGCCTGGGCGGCATGGCCATTGTCGTGGCGTGGTGGGGCATCTGGCACATCATTGCCGGGTTGGTGGTCTCCCAGATATTCTCCCGGAGTAAACTACCGCCCGAGGAAGAAGACGCCGATACATGCACCGTGTAAGCTGAAATTATGAAAGGCTGACCGCCTAAGAAGGTTGCTATGAGAAACTTCAAAAACAAAGTAGTGGTGGTGACGGGCGCGGCCGGCGGCCTGGGTAAAGCCATTTGCCGGAGATTCGCCAAGGCCGGCGCCCAAATAGCCGCAACGGACATGATCCCGGACCAGGTGGAGGCGCTGGAGAAGGAACTTAAAGGAGCAGGAGTCCCCTGTAAAGGATACGTCCTGGACGTCACGGACGAAGACGCCTGCTGGAAGGTCATGGAATCCGTCGTAAAAGACATGGGCCGCATCGACGTTCTGGTCAACAACGCGGGCATCACCCACCGCAGCGCCTTTCAGGAAACCCGGACCGCCGTGTACCGCAAAGTCATGGACGTGAACTTTTTCGGGTCCCTGTACTGCACCAAGGCGGCCATCGACCAACTGATAAAGAACAAAGGCGCCATCACGGTCATCAGCTCCGTGGCCGGGGTTTCCCCCCTGCTGGGGCGCACGGGATATTCGGCCAGCAAGCACGCGCTGCACGGCCTGTTCGGATCCCTCCGGTCCGAGATGAGCGACAAAGGCGTGGACGTGACCATCGTCTGCCCGGGATTCACCAAGACGAATATTGACAAGGCAGCCCTGGATTTCGACGGTAAGCCGACGAAAAACCCCCAATCCACGGTGGGAAAAATCGCCACGCCTCAGGAAACCGCCCAGGAAGTCTTTTTCGCCACGGCGCGACAAAAGCCCCTGGCAGTCCTGTCCATGGTGGGCAAGCTGTCGTGGATCATCCACAGGCTGCACCCGCCCCTGTTCGAGCGCATTATGACCAATTCGGTCAAGCACGAACTGGAGCACGATTGACGTACACGTTGTCGGGTTTCGCGGCGCTCAGCCCAACCTTCGGCTCTCCCAACGCAACGTAGCCTGGGTTGAGCCTGCGAAACCCTGCAGATACAATATAAGGACGCCGCCCCCTGTGAACGTCTGAAAAAAGCAGGCACGGGGCCCTGCAGCTGCATATCGGCTGCAGGCGGCGCCCTGAACGGGCAGCCCCGGCAGAGCAGTATCCTGCCGGGGTCGCGAAGCGACATGAAGTTCGACCTGTACAGCAGGTTAATCAGGCAGCGCGACCCGACACGGCGCAAAACAATAAAACTCGTTCCCATGCTTCGCGTGGGAATGCATACGGAAGCAGCATAAAACAAAGGCGTTTCAACAAGCGTTCCTGCCCACATGTAGGTCGGGTCACGCGAAGCTGCGGCGGCAATAAAGTTGTTCGGGATGATTCCGTCATCCATATTCCCGCGACCGGCGAGTACTTTAACGCGGAGCGACCCGACACGGCCGATAAAACGCTTGATGCAGTAAAAGTTCAACAACTTACTTCAAGTTTAGTCTTAAAAAACAGGAGGAATTGACAAATGGCCAAAGTAAAAATGACCCCCAGCGAGGCTTTAGTGGAAACCCTTGTGGCTGAAGGCGTGGAAAACATCTTCGGCATCGTGGGCTCCGCTTATATGGACGCCCTGGACCTCTTTCCCACGGCGGGCATCCGCTTCATCTCCGTGGCTCACGAACAAGCCGCTTGCCACGCAGCAGACGGCCTTGCCCGCGTGACCGGCAAGCCCCAGGCCTGCATCGCCCAGAACGGCCCCGGCGCCGCCAACTTCGTGTCCGCCATGACCGCCGCGTATTGGGCTCACTCCCCCGTGGTCGCCATCACTCCCGAAGCCGGCACCTTGGGCATCGGAACCGGAGGATTCCAGGAACTGGACCAGATGCCCATGTTCCATGAACAAACCGTGTATCAGGTCCGCGTAAACGCGGCCCAGCGCATGGCCGAGCTCTCCCGCCGGGCCTTCTACATGGCCAAGACTTACAACGGCCCCACCCAGTTGAACATCCCCCGGGATCTGTTCTACGGCGTGTGCGAAGACGAAATTTACACCACCCCGGAAATCACTTACGGCTCCGGCCCCAGGCAGTCCCTGGAAGAGGCCGCCAAGCTCCTGGCCGAAGCAAAATACCCCGTGATCCTGGCCGGCGGCGGCGTGTCCCAGGCGGACGCAATCGCCGAACTCAAGGCCCTGGCCGAGTACCTGACCGCGCCTGTCGTCAATTCCTATCTGCATAACGATACATTCCCGTCCTCCCATAAGCTGTCCGTAGGCCCCATCGGCTACTGCGGCTCCAAGGCGGCCATGCGCACCATCGCCAAGGCGGACGTGGTCCTGGCCCTGGGCTCCCGTCTCGGACCCTTCGGCACCCTGCCCCAGTACGACATGACCTACTGGCCGGAAAACGCCAAGATCATCCAGGTGGATGTGAATCCCGCCGTGCTCGGCCTGTCCAAGCGGGTGGAGCTGGCCGTCCTGGCTGACTGCCGCGAATTCGCCAAGGAAGTGTTTACGCTGGTCAAGGCCGCCAAACCCGGCCTGGAAGAAGACAAAGCCCGCCTGGAAGACGTGGCCAAGGAAAAGAAAATCTGGGACGACGAACTGGAAAAATGGTCCAGCTCCACCAACAAGCTCATGCATCCCCGCCGCTTCCTGTGGGAGCTCTCCAGGGCTGTGCCTGAGGGATCCATCGTGGCCACGGACATCGGAAACAACTCGTCCATGTGCAACTCCTACTTCCAGTTCAACGGCGCTCGTCAGCACATCTCCGCGCTGTCCTGGGGCAACTGCGGCTTCGCTTACGGCGCGGCCATGGGCGCCAAACTGGGATGCCCGGACAAAGCGGTCTTCGCCTTCCAGGGCGACGGCGCCTACGGCATCAGCGGCATCGCCGAAGTCATGACCGCCGTGCGCGAGAATATTCCCATCATCGCCATCGTGGCCAACAACTACGAATGGGGCGCTGAAAAGAAAAACCAGATCGATTACTACGACAACCGCTTCATCGGCGCCAACCTGAGGGAAAACCCCAACTACGCCCAACTGGCGGAAGACATGGGCGGCAAGGGTTACCGGGTGGAAAACTACGACGAAGTGGGCGACGTGGTCAAAGACGCCGTGGCTTCCGGAAAGCCCTGCGTCATCGAAGGCGTCATCCAGGGCGGCGAAGAGGTTCTGGCCGAACCCTTCCGCCGGGACGCTCTCAAGAAAGCATACCGCATGCTTCCCAAGTACGAGCACCTGAACGTAAAATAGCCATAACTCGCAGCATCCTTCCTTCCTGATCCGGGGGAAAGTCCGCAAGGGCTTTCCCCCATTTTTTTCGAAGAACCCGCCGATTTCCTCTTCATTTCTTGACTTCCTCACTTAGTTGGACAATTATTATAAGTGTTCGGAATGAAAACAATTGAAGGAGTTTTCTTTGCTGCGAGTTCAGGCCTTGTTCTCAATTTCAGGTGCACTGCCATGAAAATCAAATACGCTGACATTACCAATTTTAAAGGGCTGAGACATTGCCATATCGACTTTACCGACTATGACAAGCCTCGGCAGATAACTGCTTTGCTTGGAGATAACGGATCGGGCAAGACCACGGTTTTGCAGGCCATCGGACTGGTTTTATCCATGGCGGCTCGAAGGACGCCCTCGACGGATGCTTTCCAATGGCACGGCTTTCTGGCGGACAGAATAGGCTCGCTTGGCAAGACCAGGGTGGAGCTTTCCATTGACTTTGATCAAACGGAAACTTCTACAATATCGAAACTAAGCTATGAATATTCACAGTTGTTTCCACCTAATCATGATTCGGATTTTTTTCCGCACCTGCCTTCCGGCGCCCCAAACATCAAATTAGTACTTGAAGATGGAGTTCTAAGCAGTCCTGAAGGGCCTGCAGCGATAAATGCGTTCGCTGGACGTTACACTATTGAAAAGCTATCTAAGGCACGGCCTGAGTTCCGAAAAGAGTATACCAAACTCGGCAGCATCTTCTGGTTTGACCAAATGCGCAGCCTGGGCCAGTCTCTATCTTCTGCAAACGGCGCAGAAAAGCCTGAATACGCCGAATCCTGGCAAATGGGCGTGGAGCAGTTACGGGAATACCTGGTTGGATGGTGGGCGCATCACACCACTTCGGAGAAAAAGGAAGGCGCCAAGGACTACATTCCGGCCTTGAGCGAAAAGTTCAACATGATTTTTCCTGGAGTACGGTTTAAAGGGGTTTCTCCGAGAGGCTCCGGCTCCGGCAGGATTTCAGACTTCTTCTTTCTTTTGGAACGGGAAGGCAAAACCTTTGACATTGCTGAGATGTCTTCCGGCGAGCAGGCGGTTTTCCCCCTGATCTACGAATTTGTCCGGCTGGATATCGCCAAGTCCATTGTTCTCATTGATGAACTAGAGCTCCATCTCCACCCGCCCCAGCAGCAGGCCTTGCTTGCCGCCTTGCCGAAGATCGGACCGGACTGCCAATATATCATCACCACCCACTCACCCTATCTGGAGAGCATCATCCCGGATGAACACGAAGTACGGCTTGAAGGAGGCCGGCCATGCCTGTGACCAAATTGCTGGTCGAAGGCGACCTGGACGCCCAACTGTTAAGCGCTGTTTGCGCGGGAAGCCCGGTTGTTGAAGGGCTGAAATCATCCAAAAACGCATTGGCGCCAAGGACGCGGGTGGAACGAGAAAAAGGAATCTCAGGCGTTTTTTTTTGCGGGATCGGGATTTTGATTTCGACCCGCCCGGAGTTATGGATCGTCCAACGGAAGATCAGTCGGACAAAAGATTCACCCCTACTCTTTTAGGCTGGCGATGGTCCCGTCATTCCATGGAAAACTACATGCTGGAACCCGGCATCATATGCGCTGCACTAAGCCAGGATTTAGACGTCTATAGAGATGCACTTATCCAGGGAGGCGACGCCATAAAATATTATCAGGCGGCCCGATGGGCAATCGGAAAAGTCCGGCAGTCCCTGCCCCCCAGTTATAAATTGCAAACCGGAGTTGACGAAAAAAAGGATTTCCTGATTCCCGTCAAAGATGAACTGTCCCGCGATAAATCAAACAGGTGGCTCATTGACCAAGTTCAGACTTTTGCAACACAGATCCTGCCCAAATTGGAACAAGCAGCTATCGTAAAGTCTTTTGACGAATACGCAAACTTGTTTGAAGCCCAGGTAATAAACTCTCACTCATCAATCCTAACATACTTTTCCGGCAAGGATCTAATGACGGCCCTAAAGCCATGGTGGAGCCCCCTCAAAATTCAAGGCCCAGGCGACTTTCGCGCCCGAATCAGGGATTGGATGATCGCCAATCCGGAATCCGTCCTTGGTTTCCTACCTGAATGGCAGGTGCTGTTGGATGTTATGCAAAACACATAACGCCTTTACCACCCCGATTTTCCCCGCACTTGCGCAAGAGGGCAAAAAGCATTATTATAGTTTGGTTATGCAAGGCCCTTGGCGTCTGAAAAAACGGGCGCAGGGGCCTTTTGCGCCTTTGCCGATCGGCGGGGCGGAATCATTGAAATCATTCATCCTTTGGGATGAAGAAGATAAAATATTGGTTGCCGTAACATGCTGTCATACGATTTGATGACATTGTTGAAGAAAAGCGCCGTGGAGCCGGGCGCCGCTTTGGGCGAAAATGGTCCAGGTCTGACGCGTTGGACGCACTCCTGGCAAGCCCAACAGCCGGAATCCCTGCTTCAATGGCTCGCCGGCTTTAATGCCGCCGAACAATTCTATTTCTCCGGCAAGAGCGGAGGCTATGAAACGGCCGGTCTGGGTCAGGCCATGGTTATCTCGGGCGACTCCGGCGAAAGAGCCTCGGCAACGCTTTCCCGGCTGTGGGCAAGGCATCCCCAGGCCATGGCCTTTGGCGGGACCGCCTTTGCGCCGGATCAAAAGCTGTCTCAGGAATGGACGGATTTCGGCCCGCTCCGGTTTACCATCCCCGTGGTGGAGTTGCGCCGAAACGGTTCAACCATGGAGTTGGCGTTCAACCATTTCAGCGATCAAAATGTGACCGAGGCGGAGGCTAAGGCCGCCTTGCAGGATAGGCTCAGGGATCTGGAAGCATCCCGAACAAAATCAGAGCGCAAAGAAGAAACGCCGTGCTCCCGGGAGCAAATTCCCTCCCGCAAACGGTGGAATGCCATGATCCTGAACGCCCTGGATAAAATCAAAAGCGGCGTCATCAATAAGGTGGTTTTATCCCGCAAAATGATCCTCACCGCCCGGAAATCCTGGGACGCTGCGCCCATCCTGGCCCGCTTGGCGGAAGTCAAGGACGACTCATTCGTCTTTTTCTACAAAATCGCCGCGGGTAAGGCCTTTTTCGGCCGCACCCCGGAGCGTTTGCTCAAGCTGGAAGGCCGGTCCATCAGCGTGGACGCCATTGCAGGCACCCGGCCCCGAGGGCGCGACGCCGGCGAGGACCTGGAATTTGAAAAGGAATTGCTGGACTCCTCCAAGGAGATGGAGGAGCACCGGATCGTCTCCCGGTATGTGGAGGAGCAGATGGACAAAATCGCCCGGGACCTGCAAACCGGCCCTTGCGAATCCATCCTTAAGTTAGGCGCCCTCCAGCATATTTTCACCCAGCATTGCGGCGAGTTGCGCAACGGGCACAATGTTTTGGACACCCTGGCCTGCTTTCATCCCACGCCGGCCGTGGGAGGCCATCCGGCCCGTGAGGCGCGCGCCCTGATCCTGGAATGGGAGCCCCACCGCCGCGGCTGGTACGCAGGCCCCATCGGCTGGATGACCGGAGAAGGCGCCGAGTTCGCCGTGGGCATCCGCTCGGCTCTGGCGGACGGAAACCGGCTGCATATTTTCGCCGGAGCGGGCATTGTGGAGGAGTCGGACCCGGATTCCGAATGGTTGGAGACCGAGCAGAAAATGCAGACCATCACCCGGGCCTCCGGCCTTTCGCCCCAGGAGGGAGAGTGCTGAATGGCGCTATTAAGCCAGAACATGAACGTGTTGTGGTCGTCCGTGCTGGTGGAGGAGCTGCGCCGCAACGGGCTGGACGCCTTTTTCGTCTCCCCCGGCAATCGAAACGCCCCCCTGGTTTCCGCCCTGGCTCATAACGATTTGGTGATGACGCTGTCCGAAACAGGCCACAGGGACTCTCAAAAACAAGGGGCCGCAAATCATCGGGGATTTCCCCACTCGATAATAAAGTTCTCCTGCATGGACGAACGGGGCGCCGCCTACCGCGCCTTGGGCTACGCCAAGGCCACCGGCAAGCCCGGCGTAATGGTATGCACCTCGGGCACGGCCCTGGCCAATTACCACCCGGCTGTCATCGAGGCCTATCGCGACGAGCTGCCCCTCATGATTATAAGCGCGGACCGCCCGCCGGAACTCACCGGCAGCGACGCAAATCAAACGATTTCCCAGGAAGGCCTGTACGGATCCCATTGCCTGGAAAGCCTGAACCTGCCCTGCCCCGACCCGGACTATCCCCTGGAAGCCCTGGCCGCCAAGGTCTGCCATATCGCTCAGGTAAAAAACGGGCCGGTGCACATCAACATCCGGTTTCGCGATCCCCTGATTCCCATGGAAGCGCCTTCCGGCCCGGTTCCCCAAGCCGTGCTGAACACCGCCAAACACTATTTTAAAAATATCGCCCCGGCCACGGTTTATCCCTTGGTGCAGGCCTCCTGCCCGGATTTGTCCGCCGTGGAAAGCATCCTTGAAAAGGCGCAACGCGGCCTGCTGGTCATTGGGCGTTTGGAAAACAACGATGACCGGCAAGGCGCCACGGCTTTGGCGTCCATGCTGGGATGGCCTGTCTTTTGCGACATCGCCTCCTCGTTGAAAGGCGCAGTTGGGGATCATGAAATTTTCTCCCTGGACCACCCCAAGGCCCTGGCTTTGGTGAACGATTACGCCCCGGAAGTCATTCTGCAATTGGGCTCAGGCCTGGTTTCCAAGCATTATTACGCGGCGATTCTTAAAGGCGGCGCCAAGTACATCATCCAGGTCAGCCCCCGGCGCGAGCATCGGGACCCGGCGTTCAAGGTCAACGTCAAGATCAAGGCGGGCGTGGGAGAATTTTTCAATTCCCTGGATGACATAACAAACCTTTCGCAGGATGCGGAAGCCGCCCAATCCCTGCTGCAGGCCACGGAGCAGGTGCGGGCGGATCTGACAGCCGCAACGCCCCGGGATGCGCTCAGTTTTCCTTTGATCGCCGACATTATCAACAAGAACATCCCGGGGCATGAGGCCCTGTTTCCCGGCAATTCCAACGCCATCCGGGCTTTTGACATGGCCGGGCCAGCCGCCGCATCCGGCGTGCAAATCGTCACCAACCGGGGCGTGAGCGGCATCGAGGGAAACTTGGCAACCAGCCTGGGATTCGCCGAAGGCTCGGGCAAACGGGTTACGGCCGCAATCGGGGACGTGTCCATGCTGCACGACCTCAATTCCCTGGCCATGGTAAGTCAAAGCCGGGCGGAAGTGATCGTCATCATTGTCAACAATCAGGGCGGCCGGATTTTCGAGCGTTTACCCATCCGGGATTTTCCCGAGATCGCCGATCCCATGATGACCACGCCCCATGGATTTGGTTTTTCCCACGCCGCGGCCATGTTTTCATTGCCTTACGCCCTGGCCGAAACGCCGAACGACTTGGAAAAGGCATACAGGCAGGCCCTGGTTGAGGGCGGCAGCCGGGTTATCGAAGTGATGCTCGACCCGAATAAGGATTTGGAAGTATTCAACGCCAGGAAGAGCATTAGGTAGGGGACATGGGGTCAAATCTACGTTTGACGTTTGAGCCTGTGCAAAGCCGCTTATGGCCCCATGGAAACTCGTACGGAGGCCTGATTTGATGCAAGCAACTCGTTCCCACGGTCCCCGTAAGAATGCATACGGGCGTTCAATTCGCCTTGGAGGACGAAATTGTTGGGTTTCGTGCGTAGAAAATTGGGTTCCGGACTTGATTAAATAATGAATTCTGCGTCGTTGTTGGAAAGGCTTTACACACTCTACCCAACCTACGACTTATCCATAGCGACGTAGGTTGGGTTGAGCTTGCGAAACCCAACAAAAATAAATGGTTAAATACGCTCCCACACCCTGTATGGGAGCATTAAAAAGGGAGGACAACGTGGTTTCCGAAATATTCAACCCCGAGTTATGGGACGAGGTTCCCGGTTTCGACGTCAAGGACATTACCTATCATCGCGCCAAGGATCAGGGCACGGTGCGCATCGCCTTCAACCGGCCCGAGGTGAGAAACGCGTTTCGCCCCGGCACCGTGGACGAATTGTTCATGGCCCTGGATCACGCCCGCATGACCACGGACGTGGGCGTGGTGCTATTGACCGGCAACGGCCCCTCGCCCAAGGACGGAGGATGGGCCTTCTGCTCGGGCGGAGACCAGCGGATTCGCGGCAAGGACGGCTATAAATACGAAGGCGCCGAAGGCATCGACCCCGGCCGTTTGGGACGCTTGCACATCCTGGAATGCCAAAGGCTCATCCGTTTCATGCCCAAGATCGTGGTTGCCGTGGTTCCGGGCTGGGCCGCGGGCGGCGGACACAGCCTGCACGTGGTGTGCGATCTGACCATCGCGTCCAAGGAGCACGCCGTGTTCAAGCAGACCGATCCGGATGTGGCCAGCTTTGACTCAGGCTACGGCTCGGCTTATCTCGCCCGGCAGGTGGGCCAGAAGCGCGCCAGGGAGATCTTTTTCCTGGGCCTGGATTACTCCGCCCAGGAAGCCTTTGAAATGGGCGCGGTTAACAAGGTGGTCCCCCACGAAGAACTGGAGGACGTGGCCCTGGAATGGGCGAAAATCATGAACGCCAAGTCGCCCACGGCCATGCGCATGCTCAAGTTCGGGTTCAACCTGCCGGACGACGGCCTGGTGGGCCAACAGTTATTCGCCGGGGAAGCCACCCGTCTGGCCTACGGCACGGACGAAGCCGCCGAAGGCCGGGACGCCTTTGTGGAAAAGCGTCCCAAAGATTTTTCCAAGTTCCCCTGGCACTATTAAATGACGCCCTCAACGGCAATCGGTGGAATGGCTCACGGAAAAAACACAGCAAGCTGCCAGGAAGCTATCCACTCTCGGATAATATATGAACGATCAAACTAAACACTGGATTATGGCAATCAGGCCCCGGACCTTGCCGGCCGGGGCGGCGCCGGTCATTCTCGGCCTGGGTTTGGCCTGGGAGCAAGGCCTGTGCTGGTGGGCGGCCGCGGCCGCCTTGGCCTGCTGCATTTTCATGCAGATCGGCGCAAACCTTGTAAACGACTATTTCGACTACGCCCACGGCGTGGACGACAAAGACCGCCTGGGACCGGACCGGGTGACTCAGCAAGGACTGATTCCCCCCGGACAGGTCAAAGCGGCCTTCATGGCGTGTTTCGGCGCCGCCTTTCTTCTGGGCGTCGCTCTGGTTTATCGCGGCGGATGGCCCATCGTCATTATCGGCCTGGCCTCCATTGCTTTCGCCTATTTATATACGGGAGGCCCCAAGCCCTTATCCTATTTGGGTTTGGGCGAGGTCCTGGCCTTTATATTTTTCGGACCCGTTGCCGTGGGCGGAACCTATTATCTCCAGACTCTGGAGATTTCCAAGACCGTCATCGTCGCCGGCATGGGGCCGGGCTTCTTAGCCGCCATGCTTATGTCGGTGAACAATCTGCGGGACATCGCCTCGGACACCCGCACAGGCAAACGCACCGTGGCCGTCATGCTGGGAGAGCGCCGCGCCCGGATTTTTTCCCTGAGCCTGCTTCTTTTTTCGTGGCTCATGCCTTTGGTTTATTTGGGAGAGCATCCGGCAAAGCTCATCGTGATTGCGGCGCCTTTGTCCGCCCAGTTTTTTAAAGACCATTGGCGGGCTATTTCCAACGCGCCTTTGGACAAAAAAATGAACCTGGTTTTGGCCGCCACAGGCCAATACACCTTTGTATATTCCTTGCTTTTCGCCATAGGAGTCGCCGTATGATAATTCGCGACATGCAGCTTTCTCGCTTTTCCATTCCATTCGCCGCACCCATACGCGTGGGCGGGCAGGAGTTGAATAAGCGGGACGGGTTGCTTGTCGCGGTTAGGGACGACCAAGGCCATACGGGCTGGGGCGAAGCGGCCCCCCTGCCCGGCCTGGATACGATCTCCCTGGATCAATGCCAGGAGGAATTATGTCCGATCAGGAAAGCCTTTGCCGATCAAGCCTTGAATTGGGATTCTTTTTCTTTAACTGCTCCCATGATGGGCCTTTGCCCTGAAATCCCAGGTCTCAATCCCATTTCCGCCTTTGGTGTGGAAAGCGCCCTCGCCTGGCTTGGTTTATGCTCCGGGCAATGGGGTATTGCAGGCGCTGATGAATTAGGAATTGCCGTCAACGGCTTGTTCGTCCCGTCTCCCGACCCCGACAGGCTTCCGGCTCAGGCAAAACAACTCAAGGCGTCGGGATTTTCCACCGTCAAAATTAAAATCGGCCGCATGGATTCAGACGACGAAATCCGCCAAATATTGGAGTTGGACTCCCTGTTCAATCATAAATTGGCCCTGCGCCTGGACGCCAACCGATCCTTGGACTTTGCCCAGTACCAATCTTATTTTGAGGCCTTAAAGCATCTGAATATAGAATACGTGGAAGAGCCTTTAAAGCCGGAATATGACTTTTTCGAGGCCGCCCAAATCCCCTGGCCCCTGGCTTTGGACGAGTCCCTGGAATCTTATGCAAACCTGGATGAGCCATTTCCTAAGTCTTTGGGCGCGGTCATCCTCAAGCCGGGCTCCTTCCAGGGAGTGCACGGCATGGCCCAGGCCATGGAGCAATTACATACACAGGGGATCAAGACCGTGTTAAGCTCCTCGTTCAATAACACCATGGGGATGTCCATGCTGGGGCTGTTGGCGAATCAGTATGCTCCTGAAACCGCCCACGGCCTGGATACCTTGAAGTATTTTTCAAAACAGATGTTTTTCCACAGGATGCAAATAGTGGATGGTCGTATGCAAATCCCTGTTTAAACAAAAGGAATGCCATGGGCCGCTCCTGTAAACGACCCGAAAAAAGACACTGGGTCCCCGTTTCCGCCCTGTAATCATGATAATTGCAAAACCGCCGCAATCATCATGATTTTAGGGCTGCACGGGGATGACGGATGGCTGAGGCTTAGCAGCCAAAGGGTCTTGGAGGCTTCCTCGCATCCTGGCAACCGAGCGACAAGCGCCCTTTGCTCTTTGTTTAACCCCAAAAGATCGTCATCCCCGCAAGAGCGATCCGCGTTTTAGGATCGCTCGCAAGCGGGGACCCAGTGTCTTAAGGGGGCGGCAGGAACTGCGATTGCCGCCCATTTTGACTTGGCTTTATTAAGGAACGAATATGACCCTGCCTTTTCTGGATCATAAAAAAAGGCTGGACCTGGAGGCCTTGCTTGACGCCTACGGCGGCGCCCCCGCCTTGATCTCGAAGTCCCAAACCCTCAGCTTTAATGTGGTCAAATCCGGCCTGCAAGGGGTTGTCTCCAACCTCCGCACTCTGGGCGTCAGGCCTGGGCAATTGCTTTGCATCCACGCGCCCAACTCCCAGGATCACATTTATCTGTTTCTGGCTTCCTGGGTCATGGGCTTTACCTACGCAGCCCTGGATCCCAAAGCGCCTCCGGGGAAAATTCCGGCGGGCCTCCAACCGGATTTCCTTGTCACGCCAGGCGATCCGGCGCCATGGCCATGCCGGATGATTTCGCCCCATGACCTGCACGCTCCGGCGCCTTCGGACCCGCCGTCCTTGAACTCCATCCCCCTGGATCGGGAATGCTCCGTTATTTTCACCTCGGGCAGCACGGGAGAACCCAAGGGCGTGGTGCACACCGTCGGAAATTTCTATTACAGCGCCCTGGGTTCCGTGGAGTTTTTCGGCCTGGATCAAAACGACTCCTGGCTGGTGAGCCTGCCCCTGTTTCACGTGGGCGGCATGCTGATTTTCATCCGCACCATGCTCTGCGGCGGAACCAGCCTGGTGCACGACAATCCCGGCGATCTGGCCCCGGCTGTTTTACAACGCAGGCCCACCATCCTTTCCGTGGTTCCCGCCCAATTGCAGCGGCTTCTGGACGATCCCAAAACCAGGGACGCCCTGGCAGCCTGCAAGGCCATCCTGTTGGGAGGCGCGCCCTGCCCCGCCCCTCTCATTGAAAAAACCCTGGACGCCGGCATCCCCGTCCTGCCCACCTACGGTTCCACCGAAGCCTGCGCCATGGTCACGGCGGTCAGGCCCGGCGCACAGCGGCAGGAGCATTTTACGGCCGGAAAGGTTTTGCCATACAGGGCAGTCTCTCTTGCTCATGACGGAACCGTAACCATCGGGGGCGAAACCCTGTTCAAGCATTACATCGTGGACGGCAAGCCGGAGCATGTCCTGGTGGACGGCAAATTCCGCACTGCGGATCTGGGGGAATGGGATGGGGACGGCAATCTGAAAATCACAGGCAGGCGGGATCTTGTTTTCATCTCCGGCGGAGAAAACATCAACCCGGCTGAAATTGAAAAGGCCATGTCCGAAACCGGCCTTGTGTTGGAGGCCGTGGTGGTTCCCGTGGAGGATGACGTCTTCGGCCAGGTTCCCTGGGCCTTCGCCCTGGCGGACAAGGAATTGGATCAGGATCAAATCAAGAAGGCCTTGAAAAAAATCCTGCCGTCCTACAAAATCCCAAAAAAAATCCTGCCCCTGACGCCCGACATGGGGCAAAAAGGGGTCAAACGGGACCGCAAGGCCCTGCAAAAAATCGCGGCGGACACGGCGAAAAAAGCATGAAACTCCACGCCCAGACATACGGCAATCCGCAAAAGCCGCCCCTGGTCATGCTCCACGGATTCATGGGCCGGGGCCAATCCTTCGCCCCCCTGATCCCCCTGCTGGAGCCGCACTTCTTCCTCGTAACCCCGGATCTGCCCGGCCACGGCCGCTCCCTGTTTTCCCAAACACCCCAGTCCCTTTGGCCGAAAAACTTGGAAGACGCAGGAAAGCTGGTCCTTAAATCCCTCGATGCAATGAGCGTAAAATCCTTTTTCCTGTATGGCTATTCCATGGGCGGCCGGATCGCCCAGCAGGTCTGCCTTTTGGCGCCCGATCGCGTGCGCTGTTTGATTTTAGAGTCGGCTGGCCTTGGAATTCCCGACCCTGAAGAACGAAAAGCCCGCAAAAAAAAGGACGACGCCCTGCTTGACGGAGTAAAAACCGCCGGGGATTTCCACAGGTTCCTGGAAAAATGGCATCGCCTGCCCCTTTTTTGCACCCTGTGGGACTCCCCGCTTCTGCCCGGCCTCACGGCCTCCAAACAGAAAAATAACGTGACGGACCTGGCCCAGGCCCTTAAAGTCCTGGGCGTGGGAAATCACCCGTGGTTCGGGCCGGACTTGGCGAAACTTGACGTCTCCATTACTTACCTGTACGGCGAAAAGGACGCCAAGTATTCCCAAGAGGCGCAAAAAGCCTCTGAAATTATTCCAAGACTAACCCTGGCCCCGTTTTCCGGCGCTTCCCACAATGTCCATATTCAGTTTCCGGCCCAAGCGGCCGAAACTGTAATCAGGGCTTCCGGCCTGACTTCATAGGTCCGCTCTATTCGCCCTTTCGGCCCGGAATCGGCGGGGCTTGTCCGAAAACGCTTGCCAATTTCCGGGAAAGTGGTACTATTTTTCACAAACTCGCGACCCATCCCCCTTCGGAGAGATATGGACGATCTGTACGCAAGAATAAGGCAGCGCGCCCGGGAAATCGGAAGCAAATATCCGGAACAGGCTTTCTATTCGGATCACGCGGATTTAATGACTCTTTCCCGGAAATCCCTTGAAGACAGCCCAATCCTGATCAAATTGCATAATTTCGTCGCCAGCGTGGTGGACGACGACCTGGGCCACGGCCTGGATCATTGCGTCAAGGTGACCATCGACGCAGGCATTTTGTTCCTGATTCACGCGGACCAAAAAAACATGCGGGAAATGGAAAGGGAGCGCGGCCTGCTGCTGGTTCAGGCAGCCGGACTGCTGCACGACATCTCCCGCAAGGAAAAGCGCCACGCCCATGCAGGCGCCCTGGCCGCGGCGGAGATCCTGGAGGATTTTCCCTTCTCCCAACACGAAATCGACGCCATCTCCCTGGCCATCCGCAACCACGAGGCCTTTCATCCGCCGGACCCGTGCGCCAGCGACATGGGCCAGGCCATTTCCGACTGTTTGTACGACGCCGACAAATTCCGCTGGGGGCCGGACAACTTCACGGACACGGTGTGGTATATGGTGTCCTTTTTCAAGTCTTCGGTGTCCATGTTTTTGGAGCGCTACGAGGAAGGCATCAAGGGCATTGTAAAAATCAAGGAGACCTTCCGGACCGACACCGGCCAGCAATACGGCCCCGAGTTCGTGGACGCCGGCCTGGAAATCGGCGAGGAAATCCGCCAAATGCTCAAGGATGAGTTCCTGTAAATCCGGGAAATATTCTTTTATGGATCGCCCCAGGCAACGTTGCTAAAGCGGTGTAGCGGCGCCCCCTTACGACGAGGGCGCCCCAGGCAGCGTCGTTTGCTGCCTGTGTTGCGAAGCAACAGTAGGCGCGGCCGGGAAAGATGTTTGGAACTGGGAAAGGACGGCGGGCGAAGGGCTCGACTTGAATTCCTGCTTTTTTTTAGTTATGGATGGATCGTTCGGCCGTTTGAGAAACCAGGATTCTATTGCCCACACAGGTCGCCCCTTTTGCGCTCCGCGCCCAGGCAAGATACTGCTTTGCCTGGGCCACCCTACTATAGCGGCGGCTCAATTTCTCCGATTTCGTTCAATCCTCCCGGCCAGCCGCGGCATGCAAGGCGGGCGGGCGGCGTTTTTTGAATTTTATCTTGGGTTTCAAAAACCCCATCTAAAACAGGAATAACCATAATTTCAAATAGTTTCATATGCATGCCCACACAAAGCATGGGAACGGGAAAAATATGTCGGGTCGCTCCGCATGTAATTTTTAGACTTCATATCTTTCCAGCCGGATTGTGCGCCTCCGAATTTCAACAAATTCCGAACGGCTTCGCGTGACCCGACCTACAACATACTGTAATCATGCGCCTTAATATCAAGACGCGTAGGTCGGGTCACGCGGAGCAATAAAATTGTCTTTGAATGGAAAGAATGCAGTTTTGCCGCATCTGAATTCAAAACAAGGGGAGTCCGTGCGCAGCGACCCGACAAGACCGGCTTCCAAAACTGATTGCTGCGGAGGCTATCCCAACCCCAAACTGCGGCTTACCACGATTTTCATAACCTCATTGGTTCCGGCGAAGATGGGAAACACCCGAATGTCCCGGAACATCCTGGCCAGGGGACAGGATTCGGCGGTTGCATCCAACCCAACCAGATCCAGGCACCGATTGGCCGTGCGTTTAGCCATGTCCGTAGCCCAATATTTGGCCATGCAGGTTTCGGCGTTCACGTCCTCTCCGGCCATATGCCCGGCAATGAGCTTGTCCAAAAAGGCGCGGCCCAGCCTGGTTTCAGTCGCCATTTCCACCAGGGCGAACTGCACGGCCTGGAACTTGGAGCGGGGCTTGCCTTCGGACTTGTTTTCCCGGCAGTACTTTGTGGTCCACTCCAGGACGAATTCCGCCCTGGTTACGGCGTTCAAGGCAACCAGCAAACGCTCCTGCTGGAGCTTGACCATGAGCTTGGGAAATCCCGAGCCTTTCTCCCCCAACCGGTTGGATTGGGGAATGCGGCAATCCCGAAAAAACAGCTCGGCCGTATCCTGGCTGCTGGCGCCCATTTTTTTCATGGCCTTGCCTTTTTCAAACCCGGGCGTTCCTTCATCCACCAAAAACAGGGAAACCGCGTGATGCCGGTTGGACTCCTCGGGATCGATCGCCGCGACCACGGCCACGTCGCACAAAAGGCCGTTGGAGATAAAGGTCTTGGTTCCGTTCAAAACCACGTGATCCCCATCGTCCAATGCGGTCATGGTCATGGAGGCCAAATCGCTGCCCGCGTCCGGCTCGGACATGGCCACGGCCGTAATGCACTCCCCGGACACGCAGCCGGGCAGATATTTTTCCCTTTGCTCCTCGTTTCCGAAAGAGGCGATGTAAGGCGTTACAATGTCGCTGTGCAAAAAGGCGTCCAGGCCGTATTGATTGGTGCGCACCAGTTCTTCCAGGGCGATGACGGAATACAAAAAATCCCCTCCCAGGCCGCCGTATTTTTCATCCACCCAGGTGCATAAAAAGCCTTCGGCCCCCATCTTTTTCCAGATTTCCCGGGGGGTGACGCCGTCCTTTTCCCATTGATCCACGTGGGGGATGATTTCTTGTTTGCAGAACTCTTGCAGCCTTTGCCGAAAGGCCTTGTGCCCGTCCGTGTAATTCAGAATGTCCATACTAAACCTATTTCAACAATTATTTTAGCTCTTGCTTTAAAAACAAACCCAAATAATTTACCGCCCGCCTTGCTTCCGGGCAGATCACGCCAAAGGATTGAAACACGTGCCACATGTTTTCCCACACTTCCAATTTTACCTTAACCCCGGCCTTTTTCGCGCGATCCGCCAACCGGGTGGAGTCGCTCAACAAGACCTCGTCGTCCCCGGCCTGGATGAACAAAGGCGGCAGGCCGCTTAAATCCATGTTCAAGGGGCTGGCCAATTCCGGCCGCTGGTCCTTGGGGCCGAAATACCACATCATATGCTTGCCCATGTCCCCGCCGTCAAACAAAGGATCGGCCTGGCTGCGGGATTTCAAAGATTCCCCGTCGAAACTTACGGCGTCCGTCATAGGGGAAATCATGATCGCAGCCTTGGGCATGGGCAGATTTTTTTCCTTGATGCTGAGTAACGTCATGAGGACCAGGCACCCTCCCGCAGAATCCCCTCCCAGGGCGATGTTTTCCGGCTTATATCCCTGATCCAGAAGCCACAGATAGGAATCCAGGCAATCCACATTGGCGGTGGGAAATTTGAACTCAGGCGCAAGGCGGTATTCCGGAACAAGAACGGGCATGCCGGAAGCCTTGGAAAGCATGGCCGCAAGATACCTATGGGAAGCCGCAGATCCGCAAAAAAATCCCCCGCCGTGAAAGTACAGCAAAACCTTTTTGGAATTCTCCGGCGTTTTCCGCGCCCGGACCCATTCGGCCTTCAGCCCGGCTACACTGGTTTCCTCCACCTTGGTCCCCCAGGGAAGCGTTGCCAGCTTGCTCAGATTTTCCACAGCGTCCCGGGTGACGTCCACGGGAGTGTCCGGCGTAAACCGGGGCGCCAGATAATAAACCACGGAAAGGCGCGCCAGACGGCTGCCCAGGGACGGCTTGAATAGGGTCGTGTTGACAGCGATGTATGCGGAAATAAGTAGAAAAAAGACGACCAGCAACCGAACCCAACGCTTTTTTTGCGCCATAGGCGTAAACTCCCCCCAATTGGTTTATAGTCGCCGGTTATTATACACGATTTTTACAAAGAAGGAAACTTCGGGTTGAAATTGTCTAGGGGAAAGGTCCGCTTGCCAGGCGCCGGGGCTTGATAGATTTGTCCGGCGCCATAGGCAAGGGTAAGCATTCTTTACTCTTACGGCATGGAAATCACCCGGGGCGGCGCCTTGATAAAATCCTGCTTAAGGCTGTAAGTATAAGCCCCTTGATCCGGAATCAACAACACGTCCCCCGGCTGGATGTCTTGACCCCAGTAGGACAGGCCCCACAGGTCGTGGGGCGTGCACAAAGAGCCCATGATTTCGCAGGCCTTTTCATCCAGGGCCGGGCGGCTCAAATTCAGCACCGGAGCGTAATCCATTTCGTAGCGCTCCCAGCCGATGGCGTTGGTTCCCGCGTCCGTGATGACCAGGCCGCCGTCCTTTTTGTCCACTACGTTCAGCAACAGATGCATGGCGCCGTTGCACAGCCACCTGCCCGGCTCCATGCATATGCGGCATGGAACCGTGGAGAAAATGTGGGTTTCCACAGCCTGATAGAGGGATTGTGCGAAAACCTCCAGGCTTTGGGCCGGCGCGTAATAATGCTCCAAAGGCCGGTCCACGTCCAGGCCCGCCAGTTTCATCACCTGTCCCGCCTGGGTGACCGCATGGACCTGCCATTCCCCGGCCGGGGGCCAGTATCCGCCGCCGATGTCAAGAAACTTCAAAGCCCCCAGCATTTCCGGGGACCACTGCCCGATTTCCCGGCCGATGGCGGCGATGGTCCTGACCTGCTGGGACGGGTCCAGGTTCCAGCTTGTATGGAACTGAAGCCCCTGGATTTCAAGCCCCGGACATTCCTGAGCCTTCTTCCAGGCAGATCCCAGTTTGGACAAAGACACGCCGAATTTTTTCCACGGGCTGGAAGGAGGCGTAATGCGCAGGCCAACCCGCACCCTTTTTCCGGCTTGCATTGCCAAACGGTTCAAACGCTCCATCTCGCCCAGGCTGTCCATGAGGACTTTCACCCTGCCGGAATTTTCCACGGCGAGAAAAAGCTCCTTGTCCGTCTTGCCCGGACCGCTAAAGATGACGTCCTCCGCCCCCAAGGCCAAGGCTCTTTCCACTTCCACCCCGCTGGAAACGTCCAGCCCGAATCCCTGATCGATCAAAGTCCGGGACACCTCGGGGTGGTTGTTGCTTTTCATGGCGTAATAGCAGGCGAAATCCGAAAAACACGCCCCAAACGCGTTTTTGAACATGGCTGCATGTTTTTTCAGATTGGCGTGATCCAACACATAAAGGGGCTCCTGATGGACTTCAGCCAGGTCCAGGAACACCTCCTTCATGGTGAAAAAACGCTCCACATAGGCCTTGACCACGGCTCCGGGCAGACGTCCGTCCTTATGCCGAAGCATGGCCTCCACCCGGGACAGTGCGTCCCGGAAAGTCGCCTGAGATGGCGTAAAATCAAAGGTCATGGGCGTTTTATCCTTATATCGGCCAGGCTCGTCAGATCCCTGTTTTGAAGAGCGACGTCCCTGCCCGCATCCGGTCTGTAAATGACATTCGCCAAAATCCAGGAGTCGTAATCCCGGGGCGGCAGTTTGATGGAATCCCCAATCCGTCTGAGGGGCTCGAAGCACAGCACCCGCTTGTCCTTTACCAGGCGTCCCGGTTCCAGTTGCTCCAGCACGCCGTCGTGGGGGGCGAAAATGCGCATCCCCACGTGGGGCTTGAGGGGTTTCTGCTTCCAATGAATAGGAACTTTGGCCGCAAAATCCATGGCAAGGGCCATGGTGTCCGGCCCGCCTGCGTTTCTCAACAGCAAGGGCAGGCAGTCCCCGCCGGGTCTGGGCGCCATTTCCAGAAGCCACGGACCGTTTTCGTTCAATATAAAGTCCACCATGCAGATGCAGGCTTTCACCCCTACAGCCCGCGCCGCTTCAGCGAACAGGCCTTCCAGGGCCGCCGTCTCTTTGGGGGAAAACAGGCCGTCCCTTAACTCATAAGCCTGGGTGATTCCGAAATGTCCGGAATTCAGCCTATGCTTGGCGGTAAGTCGAAGAATCCGAGCCTGACACCCGACAACCAGAAAATCCGCGCTGTACTCCCGTCCCAGGGCGATTTCCTCGATAAGCATGGGCCAGGCCTCTTGCGGGTCCTTGCCTTGCCTAACGAAAAACGACTCCGCCGCAGCCATGGTCTTGGACCAGTCCGCCCTGGAGTCCATCTTGAACACCAGGGAGCTGCCCGATCCGTCCACGGGCTTGACCACCCAGGGAGGATTGTGCCCCGCCATGAAAGCCTCGGCCTGTGCAGGCCCTTCCGCCAGGCAAAAGCCCGGCGTGGGAAGGCCCGCAGCCGCCCAAAGGGTCTTGGCCCGGAACTTATTCCGGCAATTGGCCGCAGCCTGGGAAGATGGAAAGTCCAGGTCCAGCTCTTCAGCCAGTTCCGCCGCCAAAATCAGGGATTCGCAGTCAAAGCAGACGATTCCCGCAAGCTCCATGCGGCGGGCCTTGAGATGCTTTTCCACAGCCTTCCGGGCTTCTTCCGGATTCAAAGGGCAAAGAACCTCCTCGTCCGCCATGGGGGGAGGTTCGGCCGCATTTTTTCGTAATTGAGGATCCGTTAAAAACAAGCCCTTGCCGGGCCTGATCCGCCGAATTCTGTCCACGTAATCCGGGGTCGTCCCAACCACCAGCACCCGTGCGTTATCAGACACGGAGCGCAAGCTCCGCTTCCCGGACTGCCGGGTAGACCACGCCAGGCTGCTCTTGCAGGCGGATCTCCATAAGGGGCCGGGGTATGAGGCGCATGCGCTCTTTCCAGTTAAAATTCCCGCACAAGAAGTCGACACAATCCAGCTTTTCCGCGCAAGCCCTTTCCAGATGATGAAAATTGATGAGTTTGGCCACCCCGGGAAAATCCCGGTCCACCCCGCCCGCTAAAACCGAGTAATAGCCCTTATACACCGCGCCCACGTCCACGGCGGCCGTCCGGCCTTCAATCAATACGGCCGTGATCCGCAGCATGCCCTTGTCCCGAAGCCAGGCCAGAAGGTCCTCGAATCCCTTTAAGAAGCGGGGATCGTAAAAATAGGACTCCGGGCCGAACGCCTCTATATTCATGCGAAACAAAAACTGGGCGTCGTCCATGCAGTCAAAACGATATTCCACGCCCCGGCTTTCCAGCCGCGACGTCTCGGCCATGAGCTTCTTCAAGGTCTTGCGGGGGAAGCTGTTCAGGTATTCCTGAAAATTGTAGGAATGCCTTCCGGGAAAAAACAAATACCCGACCTCGTCCTCCTCCGCCCCCGGATACCCGAAAGACTGCTTCATGGGATCCAGATACCGCAGATGCGCGGCGCCCGGCACGGCCTCCAGCATGGCCTCCATGATTCCCCGATCCCTGGCCGGAAAAACGTTGCCTTCCAGCCAGGTCTTGCCCTTCCAGGTTTCTCCGGGGAAAACGGTCCAGGTCCGGGTTTCCTCCACCCAGCTCAATGGCAGAAAGCCCTCGGCCTCGCCCAGAGCCCCTTCAGCCTTCACGCCGATCACAGGCCGACGAAAGGCCCTGTGAAAATGCATCCGGGTCTCCCACAGGTCAAACACATTGACGGGCTGGGGCATGAGGGCCGCCCACATTCGGGCGATCTCCTCCTGATCGTTTACAAGGGATATTTTGGTCATTCCCTATCTCCTCATGGAAACCTGGAGGCTGCTGTCCTCGCCCTTGAAATAGTTCACGGCGAACTGGCGGACCAAATACGGGTTGTAAGCCTTGCAACTGAACACATCCAGATAAACAGCGCAGCTGGCGTTGGCGAAATGAGCCGAGATCAAGGAGGTTTCGATCAATTGCACCATGGAGAAACCGGCCACCCTTTCGTCCTCGCCGAAATGCACCACCTGGGTCTCGCCGAAACGCTTCATTTCAATCAGATCACACAACTCCACCACAAAGCGCTTGATGGCGTCCGCGTCCCGGATCAGGTCCGGATCGCAGCCGTAAAGGTCCACGGCGGAAGCCAAACCCCAGCAGGCGTTGTTTTCCACCTGCTCCTTCACGGCTTCGCCTTCCATCAGGGAGTTCACCACAAAAGGCCCGGACGGAGCGTCGGCGTATCCGCCCTCTTCATACTCCGCGTAATCGTCCGCATAATCCGCATCCTCATCCGGAGCGCTGCTTTTGTGCAGCCCCTTGGAGAACTTCAAGGAACGCCGGTTGCGGCTCATTCTTTCGTCATCGAAATCCATTTCCGCTGCAGGAAAAATCTCGCGGGCGCCAAGGCCCTTGCCCCCGTTGGAGCGCTTTTTCTTTTTCGTCATCATGTGAGTGTCCTCAAAATAAGAATAATGTGGAAACAACGCTGTTCCCCAATGCCTGCCCCATGAGCAAGGGGCGTGCCAGAGACGAAAAAAAATTTTCAAAATTTTCATTTTTAAGAAGTAGATTTCCGAAATTGCCGAATCCCGGGGAAGCGTACAGACGAAAGAAAATTAAAACATCATAAAATCAAACTATTACAAAAAAAGACCTCCGGTCTTTTATTTGGTTTTAATGCAAAAGACGCCTCATGGGATAATTGGAGTTCAAAGCATTTTCAGGTGAAAAAGCCTTAAAAAAGGAATTTCATTGCTTTTTTTGAAGCAATTAAAAGAAATAGTTTTCCTTTTTTTGAAATAGCGCGGCAATCCATTGAATTTCACCCATAATTCGCTTGACTTCGGAAATTGATTTCCGATATAAGGCGCTTAGAACCCGTTGCGCGTAGATAAACAGACGCGCTGTCCCGAAAAAGACCCTGGATCCCCGTTTCCGCCCTTGCGTCATGATGATTGGAAAAATAATGAGTGACTCAACTTTCGGGATTGGAAGTAGCGCTTTGAAATCAAGTATTTTTGTATGCAGCTCAGATCTATCTATATACCAGAGCCCGAGAGTCATGGTCCCTCCCCCCCCCGGCGGGGGAAGGACAGGATGGGGGGGGAAACTATCCGGAATGACGAATTATATCACCCCCACCCCAACTTTCCCCCGTCAAGGGGGAGGGAGTTTTTGGAGCGTAGGCTTTGATATTTAATAGCTCCTAGCCTGTTGCAATTTCTTGATTATGTGAAGAAAACTTGATTCCCGAAAGTTGAATGAGTGATTATTGCATCTTTTGGACGCCCGCAGCGGGCGCCCATACACCACTTAAGGGCCGACATTAGCCCTGGATATTTGGAAACGCCATGCTTTTAAAAATCGCCTTGTGCATCGACAACCCCGGCTTGTTGGCCAAGCTGAAAAAATCCCTGGAAAGCCTGGACATCAACCTGGAAGCCTACGGCCCGGGCCGGTTCACCTGGCAAAAGGTCATCAGAAGCTGCGCGGACATTGTGGTCATCAACGAAAGCCTGCTGCCCCGGCCCATTGAAACCAGCATCGCCGCCCTGAACGACCTGCCCGAAAACCCGGCCACCATCATCCTGCACACGCACGAGTCCTCCGAGGATCAGGCCGGGCTGGTGGCTGCAGGCGCGGACGCCGCGCTTCATGCAGGCCTGCCGCCCCGCAGCATTGTCCAGGCCATTGAAGGGGTCATGGAATCCCGCCTGCAATACATTGTGCGGACCGCCCCGCCCGCGCGGCCGGACGACAGGCCCAGGCTGGAGGATTTCCGGTCAAACAGCCAATCCATGCAGGCCATGCTCCAGGAAGTGAGGCAAGTGGTCGGCACCAACGCCCAGTTGCTCATTACCGGGGAAACGGGCGTGGGCAAGGAGCGGCTGGCCCGGGCCATTCATTTTGAAAGCCCCCGGGCCTCGGGCCCTTTCGTGACCGTGAACATGGCCGCCCTGCCAGAGCAGTTGCTGGAAAGCGAGTTGTTCGGCCATATCCAGGGGGCCTTCACCGGCGCGGTTCGCTCCCGCAGAGGCGCCTTTGAAATGGCCCACCGGGGCGCCATATTTTTGGATGAAATCGGCGAAATGCCCATCCATCTCCAGGCCAAGCTCCTGCGGGTGCTTCAGGATTTCGAGGTCAAGCCCCTGGGCGGGGAAAAGGCCATGTGGGTGGACGTGCGGGTGATCGCCGCCACCAACCGGGACCTGGAAGAAGACGTGCGGGCCAAGGCCTTTCGCGGGGATCTTTTTTACCGCCTGAGCGTCATCACCATCACCATTCCGCCCCTGAGGGAGCGCAGGGAGGATATCGCCCATCTCGCCAAGGATTTCATCGCCCAGCAGCACACCCGGCACGGCAAGGACGTGGAAAGCATCTCCCAGGAGGCCATGGAGGCCCTGACGCGCTACGACTGGCCCGGCAACGTGCGGGAGTTGTTCAACGTCCTGGAGCGGGCCATCATCCTGTGTCCGGATCAGGAAATCACACTCCGCGACCTGCCCCATATTTTTAAAAGCAATGTGAGAACCGAACACACGGTGCAGGATGCAGCGCCCGAGTCCTGGAAAGGAAAAACCCTCAGGGAAGTGACGGACCAGGCTTTAAGCCGGGTGGAAAAGCTGTATTTGGAATCGGTCTTGGAAGAGAGCGCCGGCAAAATCGGCCCGGCCGCAGACATTGCCGGCATCACCACCCGATCCTTATATAATAAAATGAAAAAATACGATTTGGACAAACGGGATTTTAAACAGGCTTAACAGCAAGCCCCTCAATCCAGCCCCTTGATCAGGGCCTGGATTTCCTTCTCGTTCAAACGGCGCCATTTGCCCGAGGGCAGGCCGCCCAGGCGGATGGTGGACATGCGCACCCGGTGAAGCCGTCTGACCTTGTTTTTGGTCAGCTCCACCATCTTGCGAATCTGCCGGTTGCGCCCTTCCTTCAAGACAATGGTGAAGGACCTGGGGCCCGTGCGTTTGACCTTGGCGGGCCGGGTTTTTTTGCCTTCCAGAATCATGCCCCGCCGCATGGCGTCCAGGGCCTGATCCGGCGCGTCCTTAACGGTTTCCACCTCGTATTCCTTTTCGTGATCGAACGAAGGATGGGAAAGGCGGTGGTGAATCCGGCCGTCGTCGGTGAGTAGAAGCAGCCCTGTGGAGTTGTTGTCCAAACGGCCTATGGGGTACAGGCGCTGGGGCAGGTCGATGAGGTCCAGGACGATTTTCCGGCCGGGCTGTTTGCACGTCGTCAAATACCCGGCCGGTTTGTTGAGCATGATATAGGTCCGGCTTTGTTTGGGCTCCACCTTTTTGCCGTTCACCGCAATCTCGTCCTTGTCCGGGTCGATTTTCACGCCCATCTGGGTGACGATTTCGCCGTTGACGGCCACCTTGCCTTGGGAGATCAACTCCTCGGCATGCCGCCGGGAGCAGACCCCGGCGTGGGCCAGGTATTTTTGAAGCCTTTCCAAAGCCATGGATCAGGAACGGTAGTCCGCGTTGATTTTTACGTAATCGTAAGACAGGTCGCAGGTGAGGACGCTGGCCTGCCCCTTGCCCATTTTCAAGTCGATCTTGACGGTAAACTCGGGCAATTTCATGACCTCGGTGGCCATGGCCTCGGCCTCCATGTCCAGGCCCATGCCGTCCTTGACCATCTGAACTTCGTTGAAAAAGATGTCCACCACATACGGATCCAAAGGAACCCCGGCCCGGCCTGCGGCGGCCAAAAGCCTGCCCCAGTTGGCGTCCTCGCCGAAAAAGGCGGTCTTGACCAAGGGAGAATGGGCGATGACGTCCGCAATCTGCCGGGCGTCCTGGTCGGAGTCCGCCCCCTGAATGTCGATGGTCACCACCTTGTTCACGCCTTCGCCGTCCTTGACCAGCATGTGCGCCAGATCCAGGCATACCTTGTCCACGGCCTGCTGAAACAGGTCCATGCACCGATTGGCCGCCACCTGGGACAACCCGCTGGCCATAAGCAGCACGGTGTCGTTGGTGCTGGTGTCGCCGTCGATGGTGATGCGGTTGAACGAGGCGTCCACCGCCGGCCGAAGCACCCGCTTAAGGGTGTTGGGATTGGCCTGGATGTCCGTGCAGATAAAGCACAGCATGGTGGCCATGTCCGGCCGGATCATGCCCGCGCCTTTGGCCACGCCCACCACGTTGAAGGTCTGGCCTTCAAATTCCGCCTGCACCGCCGAAACCTTGGGAACGTTGTCCGTGGTCATGATGGCCTGGGCGAAAGCCCCGAATCCATCAGGAGAAAGGCTGTCCACAAGCCGGGGAAAGGCGTTCCGGATTTTTTCCACGTCCAGGGTCTTGCCGATCACGCCCGTGGAAGCCACAAGCACGTTTTCGGCGTCCACACCCAGATTTCCGCTTGCCAGACGCGTGGTTTCCACGGCGT
Source organism: Desulfatibacillum aliphaticivorans DSM 15576 (assembly GCF_000429905.1). Taxonomy (NCBI): domain Bacteria; kingdom Pseudomonadati; phylum Thermodesulfobacteriota; class Desulfobacteria; order Desulfobacterales; family Desulfatibacillaceae; genus Desulfatibacillum; species Desulfatibacillum aliphaticivorans. The sequence continues at coordinate 101,940 of NZ_AUCT01000001.1, forward strand.
CGTCCACGCCTCGTTTGCCGGTGCAGCAATTGGCGCATCCGCTATTTGCAACTACAGCGCGGCACACGCCGGAGCTGATATTCTTTTTATCCAATAATACAGGGGCGGCCTGGACCTTGTTCCTGGTGAACACCCCGGCCACGGAAGCCGGGACCGAACAAAAAATCATACCCAGGTCGGGTTTCCCGTTTTTCTTGAGTCCGCACGCCGTTCCGGCTGCGGAAAAGCCCTGACAGGACGCTTTTTCCAACGTCTTCATGATTGTGTCCCTTTGGTTTGATTGTCTATCAGGCATTGCAATGATAAGTAAAATCATTTACCATGCCCCAAGCCATCTGACAAGAATAACCACCCACTGGAACAGATTCTTAATAATAATGCAACCGGAAAAAACGACCTCTATTCAGGTTTCCCATTCCCGTCCGGGCGCAGGGCGGGAGGAGCCCTTGTTCATGGAAGCGCGCAATCCGGCCATGGACATGCTGCGGGCCATGCGCCCCCATCAGTGGGTGAAGAATTTTTTGGTCTTTGTACCTGTTTTCACGGGACATCAGGTCTCGCTGTTTAACCTGTCGTCCGGGCTGGCGGCCTTTCTTTGCTTGAGCCTGTGCGCATCGGCCCTGTACCTGATCAACGACGTCCTGGACCTGGAAGCCGACAAAATCCACCCCAAAAAAAAGAACAGGCCCTTCGCCTCGGGCGCCCTGCCCCCCCAGTTCGGGCTGGCCGCCGCCCCCCTGCTGGTATTGGCGGCCCTGGGCTGCGCATTGTGGATGCCCGTCTATTTGGCTGGAACCTTGGTCGTTTACCTGATTCTGGGCCTGAATTACTCCTTGTGGATTAAAAAAATCGCCTTTCTGGACGTCCTGGTCCTGGCGATCATGTATACCTTGAGGATTGTTGCGGGAGGCGCGGCGACCGGCATCCCCATCTCCCTGTGGCTGCTGATTTTTTCCGTACTGTTCTTTACCAGCCTGGCCATGGCCAAACGCTACGTGGAGGCGGCCGCCCTGCCCGGGAGAAACCGGTCCAGGGCCAAGGGCCGGGGCTACAGGGTCGGGGACGAAAAAATCCTGGGCGCTCTGGGCGCCGCCTTCGGCATGGCCTCCATCGCGGTTCTGTGCTTTTACGCAGGAAGCCAAAAGGCGGCGGACTTATACCGGTCGCCCTCCCTGTTATGGGCCGGCTGCGCCCTGCTTCTCCTGTGGCTGGGATTGCTCTGGACCAAAGCCCGAAAAGGCGCCTTGTCCGACGACCCCATTGTCTTCGCCCTGAAGAACAAAGCCTCCCTGGCTCTCCTTGGCGCCGTGGGCGCGGTTTTCATTGCGGCGGGGTGGATATGACGGCCTGCGAATATCCGTCATGGGGCCGCCTGGACTTCGGCCCGCAACAGGGGGAACGCATTCCTGCAGAAGACTTTTCCTTTGACGCCCTGGCGTCTTCGCCGCCCTATTTGCCTTACGGAAACGGACGTTCCTACGGAGATTCCTGCCTCAACGCCCGGGGCGCGCTTCTGGACTGCCGGGGCCTGAACAAAATCCTCGCCTTTGACGAAAAAACCGGCGTCATCAAATGCCAGGCCGGCGTGTTGCTCTCCCAAATCCTGGACCACGCCCTGCCCAAAGGGTGGATTTTGCCCGTCACCCCCGGAACCCGGTTCGTCACCATGGGCGGATGCATCGCCAACGACGTGCACGGCAAAAACCACCACCATGCCGGGACATTCGGGCGCCATGTGCGTTGCTTTGAGCTAAAGCGCTCCAACGGCGAAACGATACAATGCTCGCCGGAGGAAAATCCGGACCTATTCCAGGCGACCATAGGCGGCCTGGGCTTGACCGGGCTGATTTCCTGGGCGGAAATCCAGCTTTCCCCCTGCCAAAACCCGGTCATCAATCAGGAAACCGTCAAATTTTCCGGCCTGGACGGTTTTTTCGACCTGTCAAAGGAGTCTGACGCAAACCACGAGTTCACCGTCGCCTGGGTGGATTGCCTGGCCCGGGGCAGATCCCTGGGCAGGGGCCATTTCATCCGGGGCAACTATTCCTCGGCCAAGCCCAACAAAAGCGCTGGATCGCGCACCATCCCTATGCCCTTTGATCCGCCCTTCTCCCTGGTGAACAAGCTCAGCCTCAAGGCCTTCAACAGCCTGTATTACAACAGGCAGACGGCCCCAAAAAAGTCCTGCATTGTCCCATGCCAAACCTTTTTCTATCCCTTGGACGCCATTGAAAACTGGAACCGGTTGTACGGAAAAAAAGGCTTTTACCAATATCAATGCGTGATCCCTCCCGAAAGCAGCCGGGAAGGCGTGCGGGAAATTCTGGACAGGATCGCCGCCGCCGGGATAGGATCTTTCCTGGCGGTTTTAAAGAGATTCGGAAACATTACGTCTCCTGGACTTCTGTCCTTTCCCAGGCCGGGCGTAACTCTGGCATTGGATTTCCCCAACCAGGGGCCTAAAACCCTGGCATTGTTTAATATATTGGATCAGGTCGCCGCGCAGGCGGGCGGAGCCTTGTATCCAGCAAAAGACGCCCGCATGAGCCCGAAGATGTTCCGTTTGTCATTCCCCGCCCTGGAAAAATTCCTCCCCCATGTGGACCCGGCTTTCAGCTCCTGTTTTTGGCGCCGGACCAATGAGAGGCGCCAGGAATAAGATTTACGATTTTAGGTTGAATAATCAATAGATTGGAGGCGATTCATGACGAAGAAGGCGCAAATGCCTACGTTGCGGCTTTGTGACATTGGAGAGCGCATCGGATTGATCATTGTTTGGAAATCAGGAGTGGTGTACTCGAATCAGACGGGCGGCCTGGCATGCTTTCTTTCCAAGCAGGAAGGCGTTTTTGTGCCCATCGGAGAAGGCCTGCTTAACCAGGACGAACTCCTTTGGGAGCATTTTACCGGGTCCAAATGGTTCGGCGCCTGCATGGACGGCATAGACGAAGAAACCGCCGACTACATTGACGAAGTGCTGGAGCAAAACATAGAGACATCCTGCGTGAAGGTGGATAGAAGCCGCCTTGGAAAATCCCACGAAGCCTGGATTTACGTTACGATTGCGGACGACCCCAATTCGGAGGAAAGAAGAATCATCAAAGGATTTGACGGCAGCCGGGCGATTTTAACCTGGGATAACAGCGAGCTGCCTTAAATTTAAGAAATTACGATTTCAAATCCGCCTACATCACTCCTGCCGAAAGCGCCTCTTTAATAGTCTGCGCAAGGACCTGCCGATCCACGGGTTTTTGAAGGAACTTAACCGCCTCAAGCCCCGCTTCCTTCTGAAAAACGCCAGCATCCGCACATCCGGTGCATAAAATAATAGGGATATCAGGCCGAACGGCCAGGATCTTTTGCGCCAGCACGTCGCCTGTGAGGCCGGGCATGGTCATGTCGGTTAAAATCAAATCAAAGGAATCCGGATTGTTGCTAAAATGGTCCAGCGCGGCCAGGCTGGATTCCTCCGCATGAACCAGGTATCCGAGCTTTTCCAGGGAGCGCTTGGTCATCCTAAGAGTCTGGGGCTCGTCATCCACAACTAAAATCCGCTCTTCTTCCCCTTTGGGAGCCTCCTTTACCTCCGGCTTCGCCTTTTCATCACAGGCGCCCGGAGCGGCGGGAAGATAAACCTCAAACAGGGCGCCCCGGTTCAGTTTGCTGTGTACACGGATTTCCCCTTTGTGGCTTTTCACAATGCTGTGCACCATGGCCAGCCCCATTCCGGTCCCTTCCCCCACGTCCTTTGTGGTAAAATAAGGCTCGAAAATCCTTTCCGTAACCGCCTTGGACATCCCCGGCCCGGTATCGGAGACGGACAACTTCTGATAATACCCTTTAGGCAGATTGGGTGCGAGAGCGCCGCCGTCGCCGTTTAAGCTCACTTTTTGCAGGCGGATGGTCATGACGCCGCCCATATTTTTCATGGCCTGATAGGCGTTGGTGCACAGATTCATCACCATCTGATGAAGCTGGGAGGAATTGCCGAAAACCCCGCCGTCAGCCTCGGGAAGCGTTGCTTTAACCTCAATGGTGGAGGGGATGGAGCCTTTTAACAGGCTGAGCGACTCCTTTACCACGGCGCTCAGATCCACTAACGAAGGCGCCTCGGACGATCTTCTGCCAAAGGTGAGGATTTGAGAAACCAGTTCCTTGGCCCTGATGGCCGCTCGATTGATTTCGTCCAGAACCTCCGTGGTGGACTCCCGGTCTTTATGCTCTTCCATGAGCATCTGGGTGTAGCCTATGATGGGGTGCAAAATATTGTTAAAATCGTGGGCGATGCCGCCCGCCAGGGTGCCGATGGCTTCCATCTTCCTGGCCTGCAGCAACTGGGCTTCCAGTTCGCTTTTTTCCCGTTCCGCTTTTTTTCGAGCCCGGATGTCCCGTGTGGCGCCTCGAACGCCAACAGGCTGCCCCTCTTCATTCAATATCCAGTTGGAGGTGACCTCCACATCTATAACGTCCCCGCTTTTGGTGTATTGCTGCAATTCAAGGGTCGCCGGGTATCCGTTGGAAGCCCGGTCTGACGACAACTCTCGCGCAATGGAGCGCTGCACCTTGGCCCAGGATTCCGGGGTGAGGTATTGGTCCAGGGTCATTTTCATGACCTCTTCCACCGTGAATCCGCTCATCCTTTCCACCGAGGGGCTTATATAGGTGAAAGCCCCGCCCAGACTCATGGTCCATATAACGTCCGTGGAATTCTCCGCCAGCAGACGAAATCGGATTTCGCTGTCTTGCAGAGCTTCCTCCGCTCTTTTCCTGTCTTCAATATTGCGAATCGTCCCTGCCGTGCCCGTGGGCCTCCCCTCTTCGTCGAATAAAAAGGCGGCGGTAATGGAAGCCCGCACAATAGACCCGTCCTTGTCAATAAACTCGGCTTCGTAATCGTTGATCCTTCCCTGACTGACTATGGTTTCAAGCCGGTCGTTTCTTTCATCCGGATTGATGGTCAGGGAACGGATGTTTCTGCCGATCAACTCCTCCCGGGTGTACTGGGTTACATAGCGGATGGAAGGGCTGACCTCGCGGATGATTCCATCCAGGTCCGCCTCGAAATACACGTCCTGGATGTTTTCATACACCCTCCTGTATTTTTCCTCGCTCTCCCTCAGGGCCTTTTCCGCAACAATCTGAGCTTCCACATCCCTGGTAATGCCCACCAGACCGACGGGATTCCTATCGTCGTCGTACAAGAAACCCGCCTTGATTTCCGTGTGAATAGGCGTACCGTCCTTGCGAATCAACTGGATGATGAGATTGCGCTTCACGTCCCCGTCCGGGAACAACCGGTTCTCTTCAAGGCCGCCCAACAACTCTTGCTGCACTTGGCCGAAGGCTTCCTCCGTCATGATTTTATAGGCGGACATCCCTATCACTTCGGCCGGCTCAAACCCTAAAAGCCCTTTCACCGACGGGCTGGAGTACACAAACCGCATATCCATATCCACCACCCAGACATTGTCCGAGATGTTCTCCGCCAACAGCCTGTAGCGCCTTTCGCTTTCCTCCAACTGATCCCGAACCACGAGGGCTTCCGCAACCTGATTTCCAAGCTGCCAGGTCATGAACATGACCACGCCCATGAACGAAAACTCGATGATGTAAATGAAATCGTACAGGCCGAGCCGGACCGCGGAATCGTTGGCGATGCCTACAAAAAAAACCATGAACGAAGCGATCATGGCCAGCCCCTTGCGCAGGCTGCGATGCCGCAAATACCAGAAGGTCACCCAACAAAAATATGCGACAAAAAGAACCCGTATCAGATAGCGGAAAGCGCCAAAGGAGCTTAAGGAGAACTCATAAAATGTTACAGGCCCAAACCATGGCAGATGAACTTCCTGCAAGACGGGGACCTGCTCCGTCCAAAACAACCCTCCGGGGGCGAAAACCCCGATGATAAAGGCAATGGAAAAATAGGCCGTAAAAAAATAAACCGGGCGTTTGTCCGGGTGGCCCGTGTATGTATGAAGATACCAGACCAGGGCCAAACCGCTGGGGGCGAGAACGAGCATTCGCAGCTTGAGCCAGTATGTCGCCTGCTCGGGATAGCTCGCATTATATACGTTAAGCGAAATAATGTCGTACAGGACCATCAGGAGGCATACAATGGCGAAGTACAGGTATTCCTTCCGCGCACTTTGCCTGACGTACACCAGGGCGTGAAAAATGGCGGAGCCCATGGTCAGGGCTGCTGCAATCGCAATGGGCATGGACAAAGGAGACATTAAACAAGACCTTGTTGCAGCACAATCAAGCGCATTTTAAAAAGCATCCAAGGTAAAAACAACCCAAAGAAAGGCCCACCCTCAGAGCCCGCCTTGCCAAACCTGCACATCGAATCAAAAATGGTTTATAATCATAAACTATCACATTATTTGATCTCCATCAAGAAAACTGCTATTTTCGGTCCAATGGAAAGCCCAATCAAACCTTTATCAAATCCTAACAAAGGCCTAACTTTCGCGTTACATAAATCAGAGGCTGTTTTCATAACCACTTTAAGGTGAGATGCTATGCCAAAAACAAGTATACTGATTGTAGACGACGAAGAAGACATTTTGGAACTCCTCAAGTTCAACCTGGAACGGGAAGGTTTCAAAATTTTCTGCGCTGATTCCGGCGAAAAGGCCTTGGAAGCCGTCAAAAACTTTTCCCCGGACCTGGTCCTCCTGGACCTCATGCTGCCGGGAATCGACGGCCTGGAAGTCGCCAGGGTTCTAAAATCCAAACCCAACACATCCACTATCCCTATCATCATGCTCACCGCCAAGGGAGATGAATCCGACGTGGTCAGGGGGTTGGAGCTTGGCGCCGACGACTATGTCACCAAACCTTTTTCCCCCAGAGTCATCATTGCAAGGGTCCGGGCCGTCATGCGCAGAAACGCCGCGGAGCCGGACGACGGGATACAGGCGCGGGAAGTGCATGGAATCAGCATCCATCCCGGACGCAGAGAAGTGGCGGTCAATGGAAAGCAAATCAAGCTGACCATGTCTGAATTCGACATCCTCCATTACCTGGCGCAGAGGCCCGGCTGGGTTTTCACCCGCTCCCAGATCGTTTCCGCCGTTCGCGGCGAAGGCTTCGCCGTCACCGACCGGTCCGTGGACGTGCAGATCGTCGGCTTGCGGAAAAAGCTGGGAGCCTCCGGAAAAGTCATCGAAACCGTGCGCGGTGTAGGCTACCGCCTGAAAGAATAACAACATGAAAAAAAAACGCCGGTTGTTCCTGCAATTATTTCCCTCGTATCTGATTGTCATCCTGATCTCCATTGTAGCCGTGGCCTGGTACGCTTCCAGCGCCATGAGCAAATTCTACCTGAGCAACATGGAGCAGGATTTGATGGCCAGAGCTCAGTTCGTCGAGCCCCAAATAGTCCAACTATTGGACCCGCCGAATCTTGCAGCCCTTGATAACCTGTGCAAAAGCGTGGGCAGGCGCACCCAAACCCGGATCACCGTCATACTGCCCACGGGCCGGGTGGTGGGCGACTCTGACGAAAATCCCAAGAACATGGACAATCATGTGGACCGCCCGGAAGTGATCGGGGCGTCCGCGGGCAAGATCACGTCCTCCATCCGATTCAGCCGCACCCTGGATGAAAAAATGATGTACATGGCCGTCCCCACCAAACAGGAACGCAATACAATCGCAATCATCCGAACGGCCGTCTCGGTCAGTTCCCTGGACGAAGCAGTCTCTGACATCCGGGGAAAAATCGCCGCAGGAGGGCTTATCATCGCATTTTTCGCCGCGATCATCGCCTTGCTCGCCGCCCGGCGCATTACCCGCCCCATCGAACAGATGAAAAAATGGTCCGAATCCATCTCCCGGGGCGATTTCAATTTCAGCCCGCCGGAGGCGAAATCCGAGGAAATCGAATCCCTTTCCAAGGCCATGAACCAAATGGCCAAAGACTTAAAAGGGCGCATTGACTTCATAACCCGGCAAAAAAACCAGATGGAAGCCGTCCTGGCCAGCATGGTGGAAGGGGTGGTCGCCCTGGACACCGAACAGCGCATTATCGGTATGAATCAGGCCGCAGGACGCATGCTTGCCTGCGATCCTAAAACCGCCGCCGGAAAAACCATCCAGGAAACGGTCCGCAACACCGATTTCCATGACTTTGTGCTCATGGCTTTCCAAAGCGAAAGCCCCATGGAAGAAGAGCTGGTGCTTTCCGGAAAGCATGAGCGGTATTTCAAGGTCAGGGGCATGACCCTGAGGGACGCCCAGGCCCAACGCATGGGCGCCCTGGTGGTTCTTAACGACATGACCCAGGTAACCAAGCTGGAAAACATGCGGCGGGATTTTGTGGCTAACGTGTCCCACGAGATCAAAACCCCCATTACGGCCATCAAGGGATTCGTGGAAACCCTCCTGGACGGCGCCCTGGACGACAAGGAAAATGCCAAGCGCTTCCTGGAAATCATTTCGCGCCATACGGACAGGCTTAAAGCCATCGTGGAGGATCTGCTGGAGCTTTCCCGCATAGAACAGGCGGGAGGCCGAGAACTCCCCCTGGAAAAAGCCAGCGTCAAGGAAGCCCTGGAAACCGCCGTGCAAGTCTGCGAGGCCCGGGCGATTTCCGAAAATATCACCGTGGAAATGGACTGCCCCGATGACCTGACCGCCGTCTTCGACCCCACCATGATCGAACAGGCCGTGGTCAACCTCCTGGATAACGCCGTCAAGTTCAGCGAGGAGCACGGCGTGGTCCGGGTGGGCGCCAAAGCCCAAGGAGGCGAAGTCCTTATCTGGGTGGAAGACGAAGGCCCCGGCATTTCGGAAGAACACCTCCCCCGCCTTTTTGAAAGGTTCTACCGGGTGGACAAGGCGCGCAGCCGCAACCTGGGAGGAACCGGCCTGGGCCTGGCCATTGTCAAACACATCATGGCGGCTCACAACGGCCATGTTTCCGTGAAAAGCGAAAAAGGACAAGGCGCCGCCTTTACCCTGCACCTCAACCCCTGATTACTCCTTGAGACATACCCGGCTTAGTTTGCTGAATTCAAAACCCCGGCCTCGCCGGGGTTTTTTAGTTTAGGCGGCGCCAATTTTTCATCCCCATTATTTTTCCCGCTAACAAAGGCCTGAACGCAACAGAAGAAAATGCAGTTCAAATAGCTGAAATTATACATAAATACTTATAATTTTAATTAATGCAATGCTAATACAACTCTAACAAATCTCTAACAAATGGGCCGTATATTTCGCTTGCTTTGGAACGGTGACACGCCAAAACTTTATTTGGCTTGTAAACTCATCCATCAAAATCACCCAAACGGAGGAACACAGATGAAAAGGTTTAAGCTGGTCGCAATTCTGGTCGCCGCGCTGCTGTGCGTTGCACCCATGTCTGCTTTCGCAGGCAAACTCGTAATTAAGGGCTCCACCACGGTGCTGCCCATCGCTCAGAAAGTGGGCGAAGCTTTCATGAAACAAAACCCGGATGTTGAGCTGTCCATCTCCGGCGGCGGTTCCGGCAACGGCATCAAGGCCATCATCGACGGCACCACCGACATTGCAGACGCTTCCCGCTTCATCAAGGACAAAGAAGTCAAGCTGGCCATCGAAAAAGGCTCCTACCCCGTGCCTTTCCGCGTAGCCTACGACTGCATCATCCCCATCGTGCATCCCAGCAACACGGTGAAAGATCTCTCCCTGGACCAACTCAAGGGCATCTACAAGGGCGATATCAAGAACTGGAAGGAAGTGGGCGGACCTGACCTGAAAATCGTGGTCGTCTCCCGCGACACCTCCTCCGGCACCTATGAAGTGTGGGAAGGCAAAGTCATGAACAAAGAGCGCGTTGCTCCTTCCGCTCTGATCCAGGCTTCCAACGGCGCTGTGGCCCAGGCCGTGGCCGGCAACAAGTACGCCATCGGCTACATTGGACTCGGCTACCTGAACAGCGAAGTCAAGGCCGTCTCCGCCAACGGCGTTGTGGGCTCCAAGGAAACCACCCTGAACGGCGCCTTCCCCATCAGCCGCCCCCTGTTCATGTTCACCCAGGGTTGGCCTGAAGGCGACACCGTGAACTTCCTGAACTTCGTGCTGCATCCGGAAAAGGGCCAGAAGCTGGTCGAAGAAGCCGGTTACGTGCCCCTGTACTAAGAGCAAAGTTGTAGTGTAAGATACATAGTTAGACTTTTACTGAAAATCAGTCTGGCCCGCGCCACCCATTGCGTCGCTGCAGCCCCCCATTTCCGCACGAACTTTGGCGCGGGCCGGACTTGTTTAAAAAAAGGCTCGGATAAACATGGCATTTTTAAACAGCCGCACACGAGAAAAAATAATTAAGAACATATTTTTCGGCATCGCCCTGGCCTGCATTGTCACGCTGGGGCTGATTACGTTGTTCCTGTTCATGGAAGGCGTCCCGATATTTGATCTGGTGTCGGTCAAGGATTTTGTCTTCGGCATGTATTGGTATCCCACGTCCGATCCTCCGGATTTCGGAATTTTCCCCCTTATTGTAGGCTCCATTCTCGTCACCATCCTGTCGGCGACCATCTCCATCCCCCTGGGAGTCATGAGCGCCTTGTATCTTGCAGAAATCGCAAAGCCAAAAATGCGTGAAATAGTAAAACCCATTGTCGAGTTAATCGCCTCCCTGCCGTCGGTCGTCATCGGCTTTTTCGGCATGGTTATCGTGGCGCCTTTTTTACAGCATGTGTTCGACATCCCCACGGGGCTGAACATGTTCAACGCCGCTCTGATGCTGGCTTTTATGTCCATCCCAACCATTTGCAGCATCTCGGAGGACGCCATTTACAGCGTGCCTACCGCCCTGCGCGAGGCCTCCCTGGGTTTGGGCGCCACCAAGCTGGAAACCATTATCCGGGTTATTCTGCCCGCTTCCATTTCCGGCGTCAGCACGGCCGTGATTCTGGGCATGTCCCGCGCCATCGGCGAAACCATGGTGGTCTTGATGGTCGCCGGCGGCGCTGCAGCCTTGCCCCACTCATTATTCGATCCCGTCAGACCCATGCCCGCAAGCATTGCTGCCGAAATGGCCGAAGCTCCCTTTCGCGGAGATCATTACCACGCTCTGTTCGCGACCGGCGTGGTGCTTTTCATCTTTACATTCTTCTTCAACATTATAGCGGACATGATCGCCCACAAGTACAAGCAAACCGGCGACGCCACGTTGTAAGGAGGCCTCAGAAAAGGGAATGATGTTGAATCTACAAACAGAATCCATAAGCCTGAAGCAACAGGACGGCCAATTCGGAAAAAATGGCGCGCCTCAGGGAACGCCCAAAAGCCGGCGGCGGTTGTATCAGAGTATTGTCTTTAACCTGTTGAGGGCCGCTGCGCTTGTCAACGGCGCCGCTCTGGCCATCATCCTCTGGTTTATGCTTGCCAGGGGATGGCGCGCCATCAACTGGGAGTTCCTGACCACAGCCCCTTATGACTCCATGACAAAGGGCGGAATCCTGCCTTGCATCGTTGGAACGCTGTGCCTGGGTTTAGGCGCCATGGTTGTGGCGTTTCCCATTGGCGTGGCTTCCGCCATTTACCTGAACGAATACGCCCGCCCGGGCAAGATTCTCAGGATCATCCGTTTAGGCATCAACAACCTGGCCGGCGTGCCTTCCGTGGTCTTCGGACTCTTCGGCCTGGCCTTTTTCGTCATCTACCTGGAGATGGGAGTCAGCCTGCTGGCAGGCGCCCTGACTCTGGCGGCCATGTCCTTGCCGGTCATCATCGGCGCTTCGGAAGAAGCCCTGAAATCCGTGCCCGACACCTACCGGGAAGCCTCCCTGGGCCTGGGCGCCACCAAATGGCAGACCATATACCGGGTGGTGCTGCCCGCCGCCATGCCGGGCATCCTGACAGGAGGCATCCTGGGCCTCAGCCGCGCCGCAGGCGAGCTGGCGCCGGTCATGTTCACGGCCGCTGTGTACTTCGCGCCTAAACTGCCTTCGTCGCCTTTCAGCGAAGTCATGACCCTTCCGTACCACATTTACGTGCTGGCCACGGCGGGAACGGAAATCGAAGCCACCAGGCCCCTGCAATACGGCTCCGCCCTGGTGCTGATCGTGCTTGTTCTTGGAATGAACCTTGCCGCCATCATTTACAGGGCGAGGCTTAGAAATCGTCTTTCGTGAGAGAATAGAAAATGACCGAACCCATGAAAGTTTCATCAAAAAACCTGGACTTCTTTTACGGACCCTCCCAGGCGCTTTACGATGTGAACCTGGACTTTGAGCAAAACAAGGTAACGGCCCTCATCGGACCCTCGGGATGCGGAAAAAGCACCTTTCTGCGCTGCATCAACAGAATGAACGACCTCATCCCCATCGCCCGCGTGCAAGGGGACCTTCGCATCGACGACGTGGACATTTACAGCCCGGAAGTGGACGTGGTGGACTTGAGAAGCCGGGTGGGCATGGTTTTTCAGAAGCCCAACCCCTTCCCCAAGACCATTTTCGAAAACGTGGCTTACGGCCTGCGCGTCAAAGGGGTGAGAAACAAGGCGTACATCGCTTCCCAGGTGGAAAAAAGCCTGGAATCCGCAGCCTTGTTCGACGAGGTCAAGGATAGGCTGCACGACTCCGCCCTGGGACTTTCCGGCGGCCAGCAGCAACGCTTGTGCATCGCACGCGCCCTGGCCGTGGAGCCGGAAGTCCTGCTCATGGACGAGCCCGCTTCCGCCCTGGATCCTGTGGCCACCCAAAAGATCGAAGAACTGATCTTGCAGCTTAAAACCACCTATACTATCATCATCGTAACCCATAACATGCAGCAGGCGGCGCGCGTCTCCGACGTCACGGCCTTTTTCTTCATGGGCAAGCTCATTGAGGCCGACGCGACTGAAACCCTGTTCACCAAGCCCCGCAAGCAGCAGACTTCAGACTACATTACCGGCCGTTTCGGCTGATTCTTAAGGAGATTCCCTACATGGGCAGACCTATTCATACAGAATTGGACAACATCAAAAAGCTCATTTTAAGCCTGGGGGCCATGGTGGAGGAACGGGTTCGCCAGGCTACCAAAGCCTTGACCAGCCGGGATCTGGACCTGGCCAAAAAGGTGATCAAGTCGGACTATGAAATCGACGAGGCCGAGGTGGAGGTGGAGGAGGAATGCCTCAAAATCATCGCTCTTCATCAACCGGTGGCCGTGGATTTGCGTTTTCTGGCCTGCGTACTCAAAATCAATAACGATCTGGAACGCATCGGAGATCAGGCCGTCAACATCGCCCAGCGCGTAATCACCATCATGAAGGCTCCCCCCATGGACCTCGGCTTTGAATTCGGCCCCATGTCCCAAAAAACCCAGGCCATGCTGAAAAACAGCCTGGACGCCCTGGTGGCATTCGACGTGGACCTGGCCTATCAGGTGTGCCTGGACGACGATGAGGTGGACGACGCCAAACGCCAGATATACGACATCATCAAGAAAGCCTTGCAGGAACATCCGGAAAACGCAGGCGTGTTGATCAACATTCTCCTGGCTTCCCGGCATTTGGAGAGGATCGCCGACCATTCCACCAATATTGCGGAAGAGGTGATCTACCTGATTGAAGGGGAAATCCACCGCCATAAGATTTACGAAAGAAGGCAAGAAAAAGTGGCTGAGGAGCAGGTGGATTAGCCAGGTTTTCAATGATTTCTACAAAGCAGAATTCCATTCCCTCGTTATAACAAAAGCGCCGTCCCAGCCTAAAACCGGGCGGCGTTTTTGTTTATCATGCATGTCAACACTCTGAATTTATGTGGATTGCCAAGGTTTCCCAACCAAAGCCGCTCCATGCCGAGCCGTAGGTTGGGTTACGAAGTCCAGCTGTGGCGCTTCAAGCAGGCAATGACGCTGCTGGACTTCAAACCCAACAAAAATCATCCTATTCGCTCCCCTGAAGCCTACTACATAAAACTAGCCCCAAGGCGCTAATTGTCACCCCAAATTCGTCTCAAGATCCCGGATGGAAATCGTTTCCACCACAGCCTCGCCCAGGGCCTTTAGCAACACAAACTGGATGGCGTCGCCCAGCTTTTTCTTGTCTTTGGCCAGGGCGTCCAGGGCCTTGGCGGGATCCACCTCAATGCGCAGGGGAAGGCCCAGGTCTTTCAGCAGTTTTTTAATGCGTTCGCTGTCCGATTCCTTGAGCAGCCCCCGATCCATGGACAAGTTGCAGGCCATAACCATGCCCGCGCTTACGGCCTTGCCGTGGGAGACGCCCGCGGTTTTTTCCAGGGCGTGGCCGAAGGTGTGGCCGAAATTCAATATTTTCCGAATGCCGGTCTCCTTTTCGTCCTGATTGACCACGTCCGCCTTGATGGCGATGGAGTCGTAAATCAGGTGAGCCATGAACTCCGAATCCAAAGATAGCGCCTTGGCCTTGTTGTCCTCCAAAAAGGTGAAGTGAGACTCGTCCCGGATGGCGCCGTGCTTGACGATTTCCGCAAATCCGTTCGTCAATTCGTCCTGGGGCAGGCTTTTTAAAACCTTGGGATCGCACAGTACAAAGGAGGGCTGATTGAACACGCCCACCATGTTTTTGTATCCTTTGTAATTAACCCCGTTCTTGCCGCCTACGCTGGCGTCCACCTGAGCCAGGAGCGTAGTGGGGCAAAACCCGAAGTCCACCCCGCGCAAATACGTGGACGCGACAAAGCCCGTAACGTCGCACACAATGCCGCCGCCGATTCCCACGATAAAGCAGGACCGATCCAGGCCCAGGCCTACCAGTTCGCCCATAAGCCGGGCGACGGTGTCCAGGGTCTTATTCCCCTCGCCTTCTCCAATCTCCAGAACCGGGCAGGCGGGAAACAGATTTCCGTAAAGATCGTTGACCGTCTCGTCCGTAATGATGACGGTCTTCCCTTTGGGCAGGTGGAGGCCCAGGTTTTTCAGGGCCTCCCCAACCATGATGCGCGAGTTTCCGGTCTTGCCTGATATTTTCAGTTCTCTGACCATGTTGTCTTCTTCCATGAAATGAACGGCGCCCCTATCCCCTGGTCGCCGCCTTAAGCGATTCGGTGTATTCCTGAACCATGGTATGCAGGCCGCGATTTTCCAGGTTCTCCTCGATCAATCTTTCAAAGGCCGAACCCACCACCACACCGTCCGACACTGCGGCCACGGCCTTCACATGCTCCGGCGTGGAAATGCCGAAGCCCACGCAAACCGGCAGATCCGTCACCGCCTTCAAAGGCGCGATGACGTCAGCAACCTTGGAGCTGTCCAAACCCTGGCTGCCCGTAACGCCGGTCATGGAAACCAGATAGATGAACCCGGAGGCCTCGTCCGCAATCTGCTTCATGCGGTCCTGTCCCGTGGTGGGCGCTACCAGCCTTATGAAGTCAAAATCGTCTCCCTCCCATAAGGAAGTCAGCTCTGCGGACTCCTCCGGCGGCAGATCCACAATCAGCACGCCGTCCGCGCCCGCTGCCAGGGCGTCTTCGTAAAAACGCTTTCCGCCGTAGGAGAAAATGGGGTTGTAATATCCGAACAGGACAATGGGGATTTTCGTGAAACCCCGGACGATCTTCACCATTTCCAAAACCTTGGGCAGGCTCATGCCCGAGGATAAGGCCCTCTGGGAGGAGCGCTGGATCACCGGGCCGTCCGCCGTGGGATCGGAAAAGGGGATGCCAAGCTCCAGCACATCCATGCCGCCTTCGCACATGGCTTTGACGATCTCCACGGACTTGTCGAAATCCGGGTCCCCGGCCGTCACAAAGCCCACCAAAGCCTTTTCGTTCTTTGCCTTTAATGCTTCAAAGCTATTCTTGATGCAGCTCATGATTAAGCCCCTTTTCTTTCCATGTGTTTGAGTACGGTTTCCAGATCCTTGTCGCCCCTGCCCGAAAGATTGACCAAAATGACGTCGTCCTTTGACCGGCGTGCGGCCTCTTTCATGGCCCAGGCCATGGCGTGGGAGCTTTCCAGGGCGGGCAGAATGCCCTCAGCCCGGGACAGGGTGTGGAAGGCGTTCAGGGCTTCGTCGTCCTTGATGGAAACGTAGCGCGCCCTGCCCTCTTCCTTTAACAAGGCGTGCTCAGGGCCTACGCCGGGATAATCGAGTCCAGCGGAAACCGAGTGCGCTTCCTGAATCTGGCCGTCCTGGGTTTGCAGCACGTAAGACTTGGAGCCGTGCAGCACGCCTATCTCTCCCGCACCCAGGGAGGCTGAATGCTTTCCCGACTCAATGCCGATTCCGGCCGCTTCAACGCCCACCATTTCCACGTCTTTGTCTCCCACAAAGGGATAAAACAGGCCCATGGCGTTGCTGCCGCCGCCCACGCAGGCCACCAATGTGTCGGGCAGTCTGCCTTCGGCTTCCATGATCTGCCGCTTGGCTTCGTCGCCGATCACACGCTGGAAGTCCCGGACCATGGCAGGATACGGATGAGGCCCGGCCACGGAGCCGATCACGTAAAAGGTGTCTTCCACGGCGCCGACCCAATAGCGCATAGCCTCGTTCATGGCGTCCTTAAGGGTGCCGGTGCCGGAGGAAACCGGAACCACTTCCGCGCCTAAAAGCTCCATGCGTTTGACGTTGGGCGCCTGGCGGGAAATGTCCTCCACGCCCATGAACACCTTGCATTCCATGCCGAAATAAGCCGCCGCCGTGGCCGTGGCGACCCCGTGCTGGCCTGCGCCGGTTTCGGCGATCACCTTGGTTTTGCCCATGTGATGCGCCAAAAGCGCCTGCCCCATGGTGTTATTGATTTTATGGGCGCCGGTATGGGCCAGGTCTTCGCGCTTCAGGTAAATCTTGGCGCCGCCCATTTTTTCGGTCAGGCCCCGGGCGAAAAACAAAGGCGTGGGCCTGCCCACGTAATTGGTAAAAAGGGCTTGCAGATCGTCCTGGAACTCCTGGTTCTGTTGGGCCTTGGCGTAAGCCTCGGTAAGCTCCAGGATGGCGGGCATAAGGGTTTCGGCGATGTACCTGCCGCCGAACGCGCCAAAGTGGCCTCTTTCGTCGGGCGTATTCAGAATATTCATGAGAATACCTTTCTCGGTTGATAATCGATCCCGGTTTGGGTCGCGTTTTGTATAAATCGTTTTACCTTGTCCATGTCCTTGACGCCCGGCGAGGCTTCCACGCCGGAACTCACGTCCAATGCATCGGGCATGGCGTCCAATATAGCCTGGGAAACGTTTTCCGGATCCAGGCCGCCAGCCAGGGCCAGGGGCATACGCTCGCTGATTCCCCTGGCCGTGCGCCAAGCCCAGGCTTTGGCGTTTCCTCCGGGGAGCTTTTCCCCGGCGCATTCCACCAGGCAGGCCTGTGCGGAATATTCGGTCATGGCCTTAAAATCAGGCGATCTGTTGGCGAAAAACGCCTTGATAACCCCGATTCCAGCCTTTTCCAGCCGGTCCGCCAGTTCCTGAGACTCGTGCCCGTGCAACTGGGCCATGGTAATGCCGCATCGTTCCGCCTTGTTCATGATGAACTCGTAGGTATCGTTGACGAACACCCCGACTTTGGGCGCGCTTTGCGGCAAGGCCTGGCAGATTTCCAAGGCCAGGTCGTCAATCACGTACCGGGGGCTGGGGGGGTAAAACACCAGGCCGACGGCGTCGGCGCCCAATTCAAAACATTCCGCCGCACGATCCGGGTCGGTAAGTCCGCATATTTTTATTTGCACGTTCACGCCGCCCCCGTTAACTCTCGGATGGTCGCCGCCGGGTCGTCGCTGCGCACCAGGGTTTCGCCGATCAGGAAATTGAAGACGCCTGCGTCCATCACCCTTTGTATGTCAGCCCGATCCTTTATCCCGCTTTCGCACACGGCTACCTGATCCGCCGTCATGCGCTGGTGCAGCCGGATGGTGGTTTCTATGTCCGTCACAAAGGTCTTGAGGTCGCGGTTGTTCACGCCCACCAGCTTGGCGCCCGCCGCTCCGGCCTGATCCAGTTCCTCCTCGGAATGGACCTCCGTCAAAGCGTCCAGGCCCAATTCTTCGCATAAAGCCAAGGCCTGCTGCATGAATTCCACGGTCAAGGTTCTGGTGATCAGCAGGATGGCGTCCGCGCCCATGACCGCAGCCTCGTAAATCTGGTACAAGGACACAATAAAGTCCTTGCGGATGACGGGCAAAGAGCACGCAGCCCGAGCCGCCTTGAGGTCATCGGTCGATCCCTGGAAGAACTTGTTGTCCGTCAGGACTGACATAGCTGCAGCGCCGCCTTTTTCATACGCTGCGGCCTGAACCGCCGGATCCAGCCCCTCCCGGATAATTCCCTTGGAGGGCGAAGCTCTTTTGACTTCCGCAATGATGTTGGCGCCAAAAGGCCCGGGCTGGGACAGGCTTTGCATGAAATACCGCCTTTGCCGGTCGGCCTTGGCCATTTCCGCCAAGTTCTCTTCCGAAACCTTGGCCCGGCAGGCCTCCACCTCCCGCTTTTTATGCTCCAGGATGACCTTCAGGATATCTGGTTTGTTACCCATGATCTGACTCCTAACCGTTTTCCTGGGTGAACTTCACCAGCGCTTCCAGCTTGTCCAGAGCCGCGCCCGACTGAATGGCCTCCCTGGCCTTGCCCATGCCGTCCTTGAAGTCTTCCGCCACGCCCGCCGCAACCAAAGCCGCGCCCGCGTTCACAACCACCACGTCCTGCCTGGGTCCGGGCGCTCCTTCCAGGATGGATTTGGTAATGCCTGCGTTTTCCTGGGCGTCGCCGCCGGCCAGTTCGGAAATGTCGCAGGCTTCTATGTTCAATTGCTCGGGCAGGATGTCAAAGGTGCGCACCATGCCTTCGGCCAACTCGGAAACCCGGGTGGGGGCGCAGATGGAAATTTCGTCCAGGCCGTCGTGGCCGTGCACCACATAAGCCTTGCGTGCGCCCAAAAGTTTGAGGGCTTCGGCGAACATTTCGGTCAGCTTGGGATCGTAAACGCCTAAAAGCTGGCAATTGGCGCCGGCCGGGTTGGTCAAAGGGCCGAGCATATTAAATATGGAGCGGATGCCCACAGCCTGACGGGCGGGCATGGCAAAGCGCATGGCGCTGTGATACATGGGCGCAAACAAAAACCCGATGCCGATTTCCTCGATGCCCTGCTCCACCACTTCGGGATGGGTGTCCAGCTTCACGCCCAGAGCTTCCAGAACGTCCGCGCTGCCGCACTTGCTGGAGACCGACCGGTTGCCGTGCTTGGCCACGGTTACGCCGCACCCGGCCACGACAAAGGCGCTGGTGGTGGAGATGTTGAATGTGCTGGCGCCGTCGCCGCCGGTTCCGCAGGTGTCCACCACCGTGTTGGAGGAAACCTGAATGCGCGTGGCCTTCCTGCGCATGGACCGGGCCGCGCCGGCCAGTTCGGTGAAGGTCTCCCCTTTGGTCGCCAAAGCCGCCATAAAGGCTGCAATGGCGGGAACTTCCACTTCCCCGCTCATGATGGCGTCCATCATGGCGGTGGTTTCGTCTTCCGCAAGATCCTGCCCGCTGACTATTTTCTTCAACAATTCCGTGAACATGTACTCCCTCCTCCTATATATTCAATTTAGTTTGAAATCTCACCGGTTTTGACCAAAAAATTCCTGAGCATCTTCTTGCCCATGGGCGTCATGATGGACTCGGGATGGAATTGAATGCCTTCCAGGTCGAATTCCTTATGCCGCACGCCCATGATTTCCTCGTCGTCGGAACGGGCCGTGATTTCCAGGCAATCAGGAAGGGTGTCCTCCATAATCGCCAGGGAATGATACCGCATGGCTGCAAAGGCCGATTTAATGCCCTCAAACACGCCCTTGCCGTCGGCCGTCACCTGGGAGGTCTTGCCGTGCATGAGCCGTTTGGCCGACCCGATGGTCGCGCCGAATGCGTGCCCGATGGACTGATGCCCCAGGCAGACGCCCAACAGGGGGATTTTGCCCGCACAGGCTTTGATGAGATCCAGGGAAACCCCGGCGCTCTCCGGCCTGCCCGGCCCTGGGGAGATGACCACGCCCTTGGGGTTCTTTTCCATCAGCCCGACCACCTCCGCGGCGTCGTTGCGGTATACTTCCACCTCGGCCCCCATCATTCTCAAATATTGGACCAGGTTGTATGTAAAGGAATCATAGTTATCTATCATGATTATCATGGTTGGCCTCCTCAGGGCTATTCAATGCCTTCGCCCGCCGGTTTGCGGATCAGGCTGATGGCCCTTTCCAGGGCTTTGGATTTGTTCAGGGTTTCCTGATGCTCGGTCGCGGGATCGGAATCCGCCACAATGCCCGCGCCCGCGCGCACGGTCAGGAGTCCGTCCTCCACCATGGCCGTGCGGATGGTAATGGCAAGATCCATGTTGCCGGAAAAGGAAATGTATCCCACGGCGCCGCCGTAAGGCCCCCGGGGCTCTTTTTCAAGCTCCGCGATGATCTCCATGGCCCTTACCTTGGGAGCGCCGGACAAGGTTCCCGCCGGAAAGCTGGCCTTCAAAAGGTCGAAGCCGTCGCATTCGGGCAGCAGATCGCAGGTGATGTTGGAAACCAGATGCATGACGTGGGAATACCTCTCCACCACCATCAAATCCGTCACCTGAACCGTTCCCACCTGGGCCACCCGGCCAAGGTCGTTCCGGCCCAAATCCACCAGCATCAGATGTTCCGCGCGCTCCTTTTCGTCCTTTAACAGGTCGTCGGCAAGCTGACGGTCTTCCTGCTGGCTTTTGCCCCTGGGACGGGTTCCGGCGATGGGCCGAAGCGTGGCCACGCCGTTTTCCAGCCTCACCATGGTCTCGGGAGAAGAACCGATGAGGGAAACCTTGTCCAGGTTGAAAAAAAACATATAAGGAGACGGGTTGATGTAGCGCTGCGCCCGATACAGGCTGGCTGCGTCCACCGGCGCGGAGCACACATAGGGCTGAGATATGACCGCCTGGATGATGTCGCCCGCCTTGATGTATTCCTTGGTCTTGACCACGGCGTTCATATAGTCGGTGGGATCGTACCTGCCTTCCAGGCTTCCGCCTTCCACGGTCTCGGGAGCGGCGGGCGTAGGCGCAGACAGGGAAGCGTACATGCTTTCCAGCCTTGCCATGGCCTTGTCGAATTCCTCGGCCGGGTCTTCGCCGTTTTCCAGGAATACATGAGCGACCATGGTCAGGGTGTGCTTCACATTGTCGAACACATACAGTTCGTCCGTAATCATAAAATGCGCCAAGGGCTTGTCCGCAGGCGTGTCATGGGGGATGCGCTCGAAAAATGAGACCATCTCGTAGGCCAGGTATCCCACCATGCCGCCCCAGAACCTGGGCAGGTCGGGGAGGTTGACCGGGTTGAAAACCTTCATGATGTCCCGCAGCACGGACAGGGGGTCGCCCTGATGGGGAATGCGTTGGGAGGATTTTTCGGCGCTCACCTCCACATCTTGGGCGAAAACCTTTACATGGGCGTGGGCCGAAGTCCCCAAAAAGCTGTACCGGCCCCAGCGCTCGCCGCCCTCCACACTCTCCAGCAAAAAGGCCGGGTTGGCGTCCGCTTTTTTCAACAAGACGGAAACCGGAGTTTCGGTGTCAGCCAGGATTTCCATGCACACGGGGATGACGTTGCCCTTTTGCGCCAGTTGCAGGAATTCTTCTTTTTTCGGATAGCATCTAAGTTTCATGGCTTTGGCCTCTTTTCTTCCGTGAAAAACTATATTTCGCCCTGGGTGCGGACAAGGTCGTGAATGTCAAAAATCTGCTGGGCCAATTTGCTGAACTGATGGGGATACAAAGACTGGCCGCCGTCGCTCAGGGCCGCCGCCGGATCGTTGTGCACTTCGATCATCATGCCGTCCACGCCCATGGCCGCCGAAGCCCTGGCCAAAGGCCCCACCTGGCAACGGTGCCCGCCTGCATGGCTGGGGTCCGTGATTATCGGCAGATGGCTTTCCTTGCGAACCACGGTGATGGCGGAAAGATCCAGGGTGTTGCGGCTGTGCATGGCGAAGGTCCTGATGCCGCGCTCGCACAGGACAATCTGGTCGTTGCCCCGTTCCATGATGTATTCCGCGGCCATCAACCATTCATCGATGGTGGCGGACATGCCGCGCTTCAGCATGACCGGCTTTTTCGCCAAGCCGGCCCGGCGAAGCAGGGCGAAGTTCTGCATGTTCCGGGTGCCGATCTGGACCATGTCGGAGTATTCCTCCACCAGGTCGAAGGTTTCGTTGTCCATGACTTCGGTGACGATCTTCAGGCCGGTTTCCTCGCGAACCGCTGCGAGAATCTTAAGCCCTTCCTCGCCAAGGCCCTGAAAGGAATAAGGAGAGGTGCGGGGCTTGAAGGCGCCGCCCCGGAACATTTCCGCGCCGGATTCCTTGACGCTTTTGCCGATGGCCATGCATTGCTCCAGGTTTTCCACGGCGCAGGGGCCGGCCATAAGCACGGGCCGTCCCTCGCCGATGGCCACGTCGCCCATGCGGACCACCGTATTTTCCGGCTTGGTTTCCCGGCTTACCAGCTTGTAAGGACGGGTTACGGGGATAAGCTCTTTTACGCCCGGCAGGCCCTGAAATCGGGCGGGATCCACGGCGCCCTGGTTATGAAGGATGCCGATAGCCGTCCTGTGACCGCCGGGAATGGGCCTGGCAGTGAATCCGGCGGCCTCAATGCGTTTGATTACATCGTCAATTTGGTCCTGGGTTGCGTTTTGTTTCATGACCAGCAGCATGTTTTTGTCTCCCGAATGTTGTGTTTTTTGTTTCCGCCTTTTGGCGGAGAAAATATTGCAACGAAAAAAGGCCGCGGGATGATTCCCACGGCCTTTTTCAGAAGATCAAAATAAAAAAGGATCGTGGGCTGTGCTCCCACGATCCTTTTGGCTTTTTATGTCAGCTGTTGTCAGCTCCGGCCAAGTACGCGGGCGCACCTCATCCAGACCTGCCACCACCAGCAGTTGTTCAAAGTAAAGGAATTGTTGATTGCGTTCTTCAAAGTATTTTTCCTTTCGGGACGTAACTGTCCGTCTTTGGGCTTAATAAAGGAATTGGCGGCAGAGTGTCAAGATCTTTTTTCTTCCTTAACAGAAATCGAATATTTTCAAAGGAGAAAAAAAAGTCTTCTCCCACCCATAAGATCCAGCAGGAAAGACGGCTTTGCGTTTCTCAGTTTTCGGGATTCAGGACGGCGTTGACCACGCGGCCCAGGACGCTGCGGGTTACGGGTTTATGGAGGATGTCCTTGATGTTGGGAGACTCGGAGGCTTTTCCTATCACTCCGTCTCCCAGGCCGGAGCTTAAGATAAACGGCAGGTTCGGGTTGAGCTCCGCCGCCTTCTTGGCAAGTTCCACGCCGGTCAGGGTGGGCATGGTGAGGTCGGAAATCACCAGGGCGAATTTTTGGGGGTCGGCTTGGATCAATTCCAGGGCCGTGAGGCTGTCGTTCGCGGCCGTAGAGATGTAACCCAGGTTTTTGAGCATTTGGCCCAGCATATTGGCAACCGTACCCTCATCGTCCACCACCAGAACTTCCTGCCCGTTTCCTTTTATGGGCTGGCTGGACGAAGCTGCTGCAGCGCTCGGGAGCTTTTCCATGCAAGGCAGATAGACGTTAAAAACCGTTCCCGCATCGATTTTGCTTTCCACGGAAATACGCCCGCCCAATTGATTGAGGATGCCAATGACTGTTGACAGGCCCAGGCCGGTTCCTTCGCCCCGTTTTTTCGTGGTGAAGTAGGGGTCGAAAATCCTGTCCATGGTTTCCTTGTCCATGCCTTGTCCCGTATCCTGCACTTTCAAATGGAGATAATACATGCCGTTTGCGCCTGATTCCTCCAGGTCGGGAGGAAGATCCGCGTATTTTTTCTGCTTCAGGCTAATGGTCAGTTCGCCGCCTTTTTCCTGCATGGCGTAGTAGGCGTTGGTGGACAAGTTCATGATGATCTGGTGGATCTGGGTGGGGTCCGCCAATACCGGCAGGCAGTTGATTTGTATGTCCTGGTTAATATTAATTGTGGAGGGGATGGAGGCCCGCACGAATTTGACGGCTTCCTTTAGAATAGCGGCCACATGGACGGGTGTTCGCTCGGCGTCGGCCTGCCTGCTGAAGGTCAGAATATGGCCCACCAGGTCCGAAGCCCGCAGCGCCGCCTGGTATATGGCCTGGGCGCTTTCCTGGTTTCGCGTATTTTCAGGCAGGCCCTCGGCCAACATTTGGGAAAAACCAAGGATGGGCGTCAGGATATTGTTGAAATCGTGGGCGATGCCTCCGGCCAGGGTCCCAATGGCTTCCAGTTTTTGGGCCTGTCTTAATTGCCTCTCCGTACTGTTTTTTTCGAATTCCAGAACCTTGTATTCCGTGACGTCCTGGACCGTACCGATGGATTTTGTATGATTTCCATCTGCGTCAAACTCGTGGACGCATTTTGAATGCACGAATTTGACCTCTCCGTCAAAAAGCACGTACCGGTGAGTAATGTCATATTCCGTTCGGGACTCCACGGACTGGCGGAATTGTTTCAGCACCGTTTTTAGATCATCCGGATGAATCAGGCGTATCACATCATCAAGGCTTAGCGGCAAATCCTTGGAAATTTTAAGAATATCCGCCAAGCCCTCTGAGTATTTATAGGTCATGGTGGGAATATCCTGCTCCCAGTGGCCGACCTTGGCGATCTGCTGGGCCTGGCGATGCAATTGTTCACTGTTGTTCAGGGCTTTTAACGTCTGCCTGACGGTTGTGACTTCCTCGATGATTCCGTCTATATATACGCTGCTTTCGTCTTCAATCATGTTCACGGTTACGGCGCCGAAAATAGTTTCGCCGTCCCTTTTTTTAAGCGCCGCTTCCACTCCCACAATAACGCCTTCTGCTTGAATCCGTTTGATCAGTTCGCGTCTTTGCCCGTTGTCCGAAAATAGTTCCGAAACGGGAATATTCTGCAATTCCAATTCCGAGTCGTATCCCAGTATGGCGGCGGCGGCTTTGTTGACCATGAGGAGCCTGCCTTCGCCTTCCATGGACGCCCGGAAAATTCCCACAGGCAGGTTTTCCATGAGAGTGCGGCGCCGCTGATCCATACTTGCCAGCTTTTTTTCCGCGCGACTCCTTTCCGTGATGTCCCGGCCCACGGCGATAAAGACGTCCCTGCCGTCCCCTTCCCGGGTGAGGGCGCTGAGATGCCAGGCCAGCAGCCTTTCTCCTTGCGACGTCTTGACGATTTTTTCAAGATAGGCGGGTTGGGAAGAATCAACGGTTTTGTTAAAAACCTCGTATGGAAGAAAAGACTCCCCTTTTTGGTCCAGAATGGAGAGCAAGGGGCGCCCTAAAACATCCGCTTCGGGCTCTCCAATCATCCGGCAGAACGAGGGGCTGGCGAACCGGATCTTCAGGTCCGGATCCATTTTAAGAATCACCTCGCTCTGGTTTTCCACAATCAGCCGGTATTTGCTCTCGCTTTCCTGGATATCATTGGCGGCGATCATGTTCATAAGGGCGTAAAACACAAAGGCCCACCACATGGGAATGAGGGCGCCTTCAAAATTCTCAAAGGCCTCCAGACTTCCTGTTATTCCCGCCCATTTGACGAAGATGCAAAAATAGTAGACGCCCATGAACAGGATCAGCCCGCCTAAAACCAGCTTTTGATCCCGCATGAGAGGGCTGTTTTTGCTTTTGCTGATGAGAATGGCCATGGCAAGGCAGCAAAAGCCCAGAGAGAAGGCGTCAATTATTGCTATCATCGCGATCCTGCGCCTCCCTCATAATATTTAAAAAAACTCCGCAACCAGAATGTCAGGAGTACGGCGCTGACCAGATAAAGGAGGTGCTCCGTCAAATTCAAAATGTCAGGCAGCAGGTATCCTTCGCAGATTGTGGCTGCCGTCGCTGCAAAGAATGCAACAAAACTTAATAATAAAGATGTGTTATACGGAATTTTTTGGAGCCGCTCATAGTTGGTCAAAAGCCTGACAAGGATCGCCAAGCATAAAATCAGCATGATGAATTCGTTTTCTTCAATCATGTTCCCAACCCGCCGCCCGTTAAAACCGCATTGCATTCATCACGCAATTATGGTTTTTTACATGAACGTGTAGACCACATATGGATTTCTGTTGACATACCGGCTATAGTTCTCTTTTAGATGAACGTGACGAATATCCCGATTCGGGACGACCCTCAAAATATGCAAAACCCGGACCAAAAAATATGCCTGCACCTGTGCAGTTCCTGAAAAGATCGCCTGAAAGCGTTACGCTCTTAATGCGCCTGGGACGGACCCTGGTTTTCGCCTTGATTTTCATCTGTTTTTGCGGATGCATAAAGGCAGGGCCGGATTATCAATCAGGGTCGGGCGCTGCTGTTGCGCCCGGCTTATATGTCAACCAGGAGCCATTACGTCCTGAAAAATCGGAAAAAACGCCTTATACCGATTCCTGGTGGACCGGTCTCAACAACCCCGAGTTGAACGCTCTGGTGGAGGAGGCCCTGGCGAACAATCCGGACATCCGGGCTGCGGCAGCCAGGGTTTTGGAGTATCGGGCCGTTTTGGCCCAGGCCCGGGCCGGGCTTTTTCCTTCGGTAAGTCTGTCCGGCGAGGGCTCCTGGTCGGAGGCGACTTCAACCTCATCCACGCCGGTGCTCACGTCCCAGGGCATTTCCTATGTAAGGCGCGAGAGGGACGTGCACTCCACCAGCCTGGATCTGACGGCGGCGGCCAGCTATGAGTTGGACCTGTGGGGGCGGATAGCCCGCTCCAATGAGGCGGCCCGGGCCGATCTTCTGGCTGTGGAGGAAAACGCCCGGACCGTGGCTCAGACCATAGCTGCGGAAACGGTGAGCGCTTATTTGGAAATAGAAAATCTGCGCCGCCGCATCGCCATAACCCAGGAGAGCATCGAGGATTTCAAACGCAACCTTTCCTTTATCCAAAGAAGGTATGAAGGGGGCATCGCCTCGGTCTTGGACCTGAGGCAGGCCCGCCGGCTGTTGGCCCAGGCGGAATCGCTGCTGCCTCCCTTGCGGAGGGACATGAAGGCCAAGGCCGCGGCGTTGGCCGTCTTGGCGGGTAAATACCCGAACCTGGAGTTCACCCGGAAAATCCCGAAAGACTATTACAAGGCCCTTCCTCCGGTTCCGCCGGGCCTTCCTTCGGATCTGCTTTTGCGCAGGCCGGACGTGCGTCAGGCCGAGGCCGGGCTTCAGGCTGCCAGCGCCCGCATTGGAGTTGCGCGGGCGGCCAGATTTCCAAGCATCAGCCTGACGGGCGCCTTGGGAACTTCCAGCCCGGATCTGGAGGACTTGTTCAGTCCGGAAAACCGGTTTTGGAATTTGGCCGCCGGCTTGCTGGCGCCCATTTACGACGCCGGAGAGCTGAAAGCCGCCGAAGAGGCGGCGCGTGCCCGATTCGCCCGGGAGGAGGCCGCCTACGCCAAAACCGTGCTGAGCGCATTCGCCGAAGTGGAAAGCGCCTTGGCCGCTCAGAAGGAGCAGCGGGAATATCGCGAACTCTTATTAAAGCTGGTGGAAGAATCCGCCGCAACCAGGGAAACGGCGCAAAGCCGGTACGAGCAGGGATTGTCCACCTATCTGGACGTGTTGGACGCCCAGCAAGCCCTGTATTCGGCCCAGCAAACCCTGGTGAACTCCGAACTCGCCATTTATCTTAATCGTGTAACCCTATACCGGGCCTTGGGCGGAGGTTGGCCCGCGTCCGAAAAAAAGCCAAAGGGAAGCGAGTCTAAACAGGAATGAGTACATCCCCAAAGAGAAATTATCTAAGAGCGGCGGTGCAAGTGCTTCTGGCCGGTCTTTTATTGGCCGGAGGCTGGTACGGCTATCATTGGATAGTCAACAGCAAGCCCGAGCAAAAAAGGATCAAGCCCGCCCAGCCAATACCCATGGTGCGGGTTATCAGGGCCGAGAAGGAAGACGCCGTCATCCACGTGCAGGGGCAGGGCACGGTCAAACCCTGGCGGGAAATTCAACTGGTTCCCCAAGTGGGAGGCAAGGTGCTGTGGATTTCCCCCTCCCTGGTGGACGGCGGGGCTTTTCAAAAGGGCCGGATCCTTGTCCGGCTGGATCAGGAGGATTATCGCCTGGCCGTCACCATGGCGGAAGCTCAGATAAAAAATTCGGAAAGCGCCCTGCAGCTCTTGGAGCAGGAATCCCTGGTGGCCCGGAGGGAATGGGAGCTGCTTCACGCCAATGACGGGGACAAGGGCGCCTCGCCCCCGCCCCTGGTGGTCAAGGAGCCCCAGTTGGCTGCAGCCCGGGCCCGCCTGGAGGCGGACAAGGCGGATCTGAAAAAGGCCCAGCTTCAATTGCAAAGAACCGAAATCTCCGTGCCTTTTGACGGCAGGGTCAGCCAGAAGTCCGTGGACGCAGGCCAATACGTCTCCCCCGGCCAAGTGCTGGCTGTGCTGCATTCCATCGAAGCGGTGCAGATTTCCGTGCCTCTGGCGGATGAGGAGCTGCGCTGGTTTAACGTCCCCGGCTTCACCCAAAAAGGCGGCGAGGGCTCCTTGGCCAAGGTTGAAGCCCGCGTGGCAGGCCGCGACATGGTCTGGCAGGGGCGGGTGGCCCGGTCGGAAGGCGAGATGGACGAAACCACCCGCACCGTGCGGGTGGTTGTGCGGGTTGACGATCCCTACGCCACGACCCCGCCATTGGTTCCCGGTCTGTTCGTGCATGTGGCCATCCAGGGCAATATCTTGCCTGACGCCTTCAACATTCCCCGGTCGGCCCTGCGTGAGGGCGATACGGTCTGGATTGCAACCCCGGAAGGGGCCATGCATTTTCAAAAAGTGGAAGTCAGCAGGATTTCCGAGCAGGGAGTCTGGGTGACCCAGGGCCTGAACAGCGGCGATCTGGTGGTTACTTCCCCCATGAAAGCTCCTACTGACGGCATGAAAATCCGGCTGCACGAAGGGCAAAACAAGGGCAGTACGGTCATTCCCATACCAAGCAATACGGCGGAGGGCGGCCAGTCATGAAAGGCATGGTCAAGTGGTTTGCGGAAAATCATGTGGCGCCCAACCTGCTGATGATTTTCTTTTTGCTGGCTGGCGTATTCACGGCCCTGAATATCAAAATGGAGGTCTTTCCCGAAACCTCCCTGGACCGCGTACGCATTTCCTGCTCGTACTCCGGCGCCTCGCCCGAGGAAGTGGAAGAGGCCATCATCACCCGAATCGAAGAAGCCATTGCAGGCCTGGCCGGCATTGAGCGCATTGACTCTTCAGCCCGGGAGGGCGCCGGCCGGGTGACCGTGGAAGTCATGAAAGGCTGGGACGTGGGCAAGCTGACGGACGAAATCAAGTCCGCGGTGGACCGCATCACAACCCTGCCCGACGAAGCGGAGCAACCCATTGTGGCGGAGATGACCCGGTCTCGGGAAGTGGTCAATGTGGCCGTTTTCGGGGACGTTCCGGAAACCACTCTCAAGCAGATTGCCGAACGCACCAAAGACGCCATCACGGCCCTGCCGGACGTTACTCTGACCGAACTTTCCGGCGTGCGGGAAACCCAGATCCACGTGGAAATCTCCGAGGACATACTGCGCAGGCATCGATTAACCCTGGGGCAGGTGGCGACCCTGATCAACAACGCCAGCCTGGATCTTCCGGCCGGCTCGGTCAAAGCCAAAGGCGGCGAGATTCTCATCCGCACCAAGGGAAGGCGCTACTATGCAGAGGATTATGCGGACATCGCCGTTCTCACCAACCCGGACGGAACCAAAGTCACCCTGGGGCAGATAGCGGACTTAAAGGACGGATTCGAGGACGTGGATTACCGGGCTTATTTTGAGGGCGAGCCCGCTGCCCTGGTTAAGGTTTACCGGGTGGCGGACCAGAACGCCCTGACCGTAGCCAGCCAGGTGCGGGAGTATGTGGAAAGCGCGTCCCGGAGTCTTCCCGCCGGGGTGAAACTGCGGGTTTACAACGATTCCTCCACCATCCTGAAAAGCCGCATTTCCCTGCTGGTGCGAAACATGGGCATCGGCCTGGTGCTGGTTATTGTGCTGCTGGGGATTTTTCTCAATGTCAGACTGGCATTTTGGGTGACCTTGGGGATTCCCATCTCCTTTGCCGCCGCCTTTATATTTTTGCCCTACTTTGACGTGTCCATCAACATGATTTCCCTGTTCGGATTTATTTTGGTTTTAGGAATCGTGGTGGACGACGCCATTGTTGTCGGGGAAAGCATCTATCACAAACAGGAACAGGGCATGCCCAGGCTTAAGGCCGCCATTGAAGGCGCCTTGGAAGTAGGGCGGCCCGTGGTGTTTTCCGTGCTCACCACCATGGTGGCGTTCCTGCCATTGCTGACGGGCTCCGGGCGCATGGGAAGGCTGCTGCGCAACCTGCCCATTGTGGTGTGCCTGGTTTTGGCGGCTTCGCTGATAGAATCGCTTTTGATCCTGCCTTCCCACTTGGCGATCGGCAAAAGCAAAATAAAAAGCGTGGACCCCGCCAACCCCTCGGGGAGGAAGCGAAGCCCCATTAAAAAGGCTTTTAAAACAGCGTTCCGGCCTCTGACCATTTGGCGGGACGTCTTAACGTGGGTCATCAACAAGCCCTACGCCTGGCTGGTGGATTTTTGCGTGACATGGCGGTACGTGAACGTGGCTTTGGGAGTATTCGTCATTTTCTTGACTTTCGGTGTGCTTAAGGCGGAATACGTGCGTGAAACTTTTCGTCCCGACATCGAGGGCGACACCATGTCCTGCATGATCACCATGCCCAGCGGAACGCCCAAGGAACGCACCCTGGAGGTCATGGCCTTGATGGAGGAAAAAGCCCGTCAGGTCCTGGCCGAAAAGGATAAAACCCGGCCGGAAGGCGCCAAGCCTCTGCTGGAGCACACCATCGGCCTTTTGGGCGCCCATCTGGGAGACGGCAAGCCCGACACCGGCGGGCACATGGGCCAACTTTGGATCTCCATCATTTCCGCTGAGGAAAGGGAGGAAGGCATATCCACGGCCGGGCTGACCAGCCGCTGGTCCGAGGCGGTGGGCATCGTCCCGGACGCCGAGTCCGTCACCTATTCCAGCGCGCTTCATTCGGCAGGCAAGGCCGTGGAGTTTCATCTTTCCTCCAGCGATAACGAGCAGCTTTCGGCCGCCGCCGAAGACCTGATGAAGGAATTGGAAACCTACCCCGGCGTGTACGGCATTGAAGACAGCTTCTTGCCCGGCAAAAAGGAAATGCAGATCAAATTGAAGCCCGAGGCCAGAAGCCTGGGGATTACCCTGTACGACCTGGCAAGACAGGTGCGTCACGCCTTTTACGGGGCCGAAGCTCTGCGTCTGCTTCGGGGCCAGGACGAAGTCAAAGTCATGGTCCGGTATCCCGAGGATGAAAGGCGCGACCTGAGCAACCTGGAAGACATGCGCATCATCACGCCCCAGGGCGATTTGATTCCGTTCTCCCGGGTTGCGGAATTGCAGTTGGAGGAAGGCTACTCCTACATCACGCGAGCTCAGCGCAAGCGGGTGGTCCAGGTCATGGCGGACGTGGATATGGAGCAAAACAACCCGAATCGGGTGCGGGACACCGTCACAAACGAGTTCATGCCCGAACTTAAAGCCAAGTATCCCGGCCTGAACTTTACCGTCGAGGGCAGGGGCCGCCACCGCAAGGAGGCTTTCAAGGACATCAACCGGGGCTTTTTGATCGCCCTTTTGGGCATATACGCCCTGCTGGCCATACCGTTTCGCTCTTTCACCCAGCCTTTGGTGGTCATGTGCGCCATCCCCTTCGGCATTATCGGCGGGGTCTTCGGGCATATGATCATGGGCATTGACCTGACCATCATGAGCCGGTTTGGCATGGTGGGATTGACGGGCGTGGTGGTGAACGACTCCCTGGTGCTCATCCACATGGCCAACCGGTTGCGCGACGAAGGCGCCGCAGCTCATGAAGCGGTGATCGCCGCCGGAGCGCGGCGGTTCAGGCCCATCATGCTGACCTCCATCACAACATTCGCCGGGGTGACGCCCATGCTGTTGGAAAAATCCATCCAGGCCCAGTTTTTGATCCCCATGGCCGTGAGCCTGGGCTTCGGCGTGTTGTTCGCCACGGGAATCACCCTGCTTCTGGTGCCCAGCGGGTACGTGATTTTGGATGACATCCAGCGCTTTTTCAAATGGGTGTTTGGGATGGAAGCCGGGAAATATCATGCCTCGGGAGGAGATAAACCCGAGTCGGAGGATGAGCAGGCTCCGGACCTTTCGGAGCCCTTGCCGCAAAAGGATTGATGGGCGGGCGTTTGCTAACTCATTCCCATGCTTTACGTGGGAATGCATATAGAAATATCTGAAATTATTAGGGTTTCAAACAGCCAGAGATTAAATCGAATCCGTCTCCAATGATGGGTGGCCCAGGCAAAGGCAGTATCTTGCCTGGGCCATCCAAAAAAAACTCAACAATCCGTGCTTAACCACTATTTTTGAGCTTGCGAAACCCAACAGATACAATGCATAGCGTCAGTCCCGGCAGGACCAGGTAATGACAGCCAGGCTGCTTTTTATCTCTTCTTTAAACAACCCGTTCTCCGTCTTTTCCTCCACAAAGGCGGAAATGGTTTTTTTGACCTCGGGCGTGATGTCCATGTACATCCAGAACGAGCGGCACAATGCATCCACAGCCTTGCCCGAGGGCTGCTCACGAGCCCATGAGGTCTGGCAATAGCGGATGGACGGAAGATATCCAATTCCGGACAACAGATTGAATATATGGAGGAAGTTGTCTTTGTTTACCTGAAGGTCTTCCTGGAAGAAACGCTTCCACAAGGCCTGTCTGGTAAGGCTTTTTCCCGCTCCCGTGGAAATCACCAGGCAGCAATGCCCCCGTGAGGCCTGGATCATTTTTTCCAGAGCCTCCCGGCCGTTGATTGCGGGCGTCATGGAGGCGAAAACCAGGTCAAAGGCGCGAGTCCAACCTTCCTTTTCAATGTCCACGTCTTTCCACAAGCGCTGGTAAGCCTTTACGTTCTGCAGGCCTTTTTCTTGGGCTTTTTGATTCAGGATGCTGCACATTTCCTCGGACCCGTCCACGGCGATCACCTCGTTTGCCAGAGGGGCGAAGGGAAAGGCGAAGGTTCCGGGGCCGGAGCCCACGTCCAGAATTCGGGCCTGGGAATTCAGCAAGCCTTCCTGGGTGAGAAAACCGGTGATTTGCTCCACGCGTCCGTTGGGGCCTTTTTTGGACATGCCGCCGTATTCGGGAGCAATCTTGTCCCAAAACTGCATGGACTCCTTTTCGGTTCTGATTTTTCGGGCTTCGTGGGGCGAGTTTTTCCGGCTGTATTCCCAGGCTTCGGCCCAGAGGTCCGGGGAGTGAAGCTGCTCCATGTTCAAATCCATAAAAAGTCTCCAAATTTTAAAGTGATCGCCGCCGTGGGGCGATTCCGGCTTTAAACAAAAAAAGCCGCGAAGATGGAGGAATACCCTCCGGTTCACCTTCGTGGCTTGCTTGTATTTCTAATTTGTCGTCGCCCGTTTTAACGGGCCTTTCCATGCATGCGCCTTCGAAACGCTCTTGGACTATACGGATACAAATTTCCCGCGGGGTTGTCAATGCAGGATCGAATCCCGTCCCTTCCAATTTAATGGAAATAATAACAGGACGCCTCTTGCCCGCTCATACAATCAAGCTGGAAACCGCCCGAATGAACGCAACGCAAGATAAAGCCTACCAGAATACGGCCTTGCGCTTCTTTAAAATATCGTAAATGCCTTTTTGAATGGTGTCGCGCACCTGGTTGGTGATCTTGGACACCAGCAAAGGCTCTTCGGCGGGACGATGATTCATGTCCGTCACCTGGATGGGTTTGTGAAACCGGATGGTCCACTTGGTAGGCAGGGGGATGACGCCCAGGGGGCCCAGCCACGGAAAAGTGGGCGTGGCCGGAAAATACGGCAGGTTAAACGCGGAGGCGACCATCTTCATGTTGGCCAGATTGGGATATATCTCCTCGGCCCCGACGATGGATACGGGGATAATCGGCGCCCCGGCCCGGATGGCCACGCGCACAAAGCCGCCGCGGCCGAAACGCGCCAGCCGGTAGCGTTCGCTGAAGGGCTTGCCTACGCCCTTGACGCCTTCGGGGAAGACCAGCGCCAACTCGTCTTCCTTTAGCAGGCGCTCGGCGTTTTCCGGCAGCGCCTGAACCTGCCCCAAACGGGAAAGGCCCAGCCCGACGACCGGGATTTCCGTGGCCCGGGTAAGGTGCAGAGCCCGCACCAGCCGCGGTTGCGGATGCTCGGTCGCCACGGCGGTGATGACCATGGCCCCGTCCCAGGGCAGAACCCCGGAATGATTGGCCACCAAAAGGGCCTTGCCCTCGGCCGGAACGTTTTCCAGGCCGGTGGTGGTCACCCGCCAGTATTTTTCGTACATAAAGCGGAAAAAGGGCTCCATTTCATCGACCAGTTCCAGGTCGCGGCCCCATTTATCCACTTCGTAATCCCCGTCGATCCTCCGGGCGATTACGGTCATTTTTTCTTCCAGAAAATGGGTCAGCTTTTCAAAAAGCGCCGGAAAGTCGATGGCCGGCTCTTTTTGGCGCTCCTGCTCGTCCTTCAACCTCATCTGCACCAGTTCGGCCAGAATCTTGGTCAGAAGCTCCGCGTCCCCCTCGCCTGAATTGCTTTGCGCGGCCTTGTCCATGCCCTGGCGGGCCGCAATCATCTCCGCCAGAATCTGCTCCATCAACAGGGCCAGGCGATCCATTTTGTCCGGCTCGGAGCCTTGGGCGCCGCCGGCTTCGGCTTCGGCCTCGGCCTTGGGAAAATGGGCCTGACAGTAGCGTTGCCCCGGCAGGGCCGGGTTCTTGCACCGCTCTCCCTTGGCGGTCAGGGACCAGCATTGGCCGTCCTGGGACGACGGGTTATTTGGCGGATCTTGAGGACTCATTGCAATCCTTGGATGGCTTCGTTAATGCGCCGCATGGAATTGATGTATTCCTGCAATTGATCGTGAGCTTCCGGGGCGGTTTCTATTTCCCCCCTCTTGGGAATATAACCGAGTATCCTGAGATGCTCGAAAAAGTCAATGACCGTTTGCTTGGATGTGTACTTGGGCTTGAATCCCAACACCTCCTTCATGCGCGTGGTGTCGCCCACAAAGGTGTATTTCAAAAAATCCGTCTCAATGGGGATATAATCCGCCACCGGGGTTTTTTGCACAAAAAAATTGGACATCCGCAAGAAAGGCGCCCCAAAAGGAACCGGAACCCGCCTGCCGATCCGAAGCACCTGGCCGATGGGCATGGCGCCCTGGCCGGCCACGTTAAACACGCCGTGGGCTTCGCTTTTCAGGGCATGGTACAAGGCCGCGACCACGTCCTCCTCATGGGTGAACTGGAACATGGGGTCAAACCCGAAAACCATGGGCACGGCCGGCGCTTCCAGATAGCGTCGCATGGGCGTGTCCACGTCCGGTCCCAGGATATTGGCGAAACGCAGGATGGTCGTCTTGATTTCAGGATATTCCCTGGCAAACTTGGCCAGGAGCTTTTCCACCTCCCACCGGTCCCGCACGTAAGGATGGCGGTACTGACCCTTAAAGTCGGCGGTTTCCTCCAAAAAGCAGGGGTTGCGGGAGGATCCGCCGTACACCTTGGTGTCGCTCATGAACAACACCCGGGGAACCTCTCCGGCTGCGCAGGCCGCCAGCAGGCTTTGGGCGCCCATGACGTTCAGGTCGAAAATCTCCTCGGAGTGGGAATAGGCGTCCATGAACTGCAAGTGGCAGACCGTATCCACTTCCGAGGTTTTGATCAACTCCGCGATCAGGGGGTTGTGCAGGTCCACCTGGAAAAACTCGGTCTTCCGCAAGGGGAAATCCGGTTTTTTATAATCAAGCCCCAGTATAATGTTGAAATCAGGGTCGTTTTCCAACAGACGCGCAAGTTTCCCGCCCCAGGGGGTGCATACCCCTGTTATGAGAACAGAGCGCTTTTTTTGAATCATGGGCTGCAGATCCTTGCCGGAAAGTGGTTTTGCTTTCTGAAAAACATAGGAAATAAGGGGCGTGGACGAATTCTAGTCAATTTGGCCCCCTCCCCCCTTGATGCACTAGTCAATATTTGATTATTAATATGCCAAAGGCGATAAATCAAGCATTCAATCCCGAATTTTGCAAAAAAACAATCTTTGATTTATGCAAATTCCAGGCGGTTTATCACCCCATGGCACCGGCAGGCCGTGGAAAAATGTACGGGAAGATCGGACGCAACCACCCGTTTTTCCGCATTAAACAGGTCGTCTGGCTTAATCCCGCCCACGCCTGGAGTCAGTTGATGACTCCGAATGACTACCTGTATGCTTCCGGGGGCGTCCATGCGCGCCAGCATGTCGAACAGGTTGTCCCTGGGCAGGCCGGTTTTAAAGCAGTGCTCCTCGGGCTCCGGGCAATTATCCGGGCACAAAAAGTCCGCCTGGCTCACGTACAGGGTTCCGTTTTCGCCCCACATGGGATTGGGGGCTTTGTCCGCGATTTCCCGGGGAACCGGCGCCTGGCGGGCCGGTTTTTTCGTTTGCAGACGGGCCAAAAGCCAGTCAAAGGCCATGTGCACGGGAATGGCCGGGACGATCCAGTCCGGCTGGTTGTCCGGGTCAAGATTCTGCAGCAGGAAGTCCGCCCCGGGCATGACCAGGGTTTCCGCGCCAAGGCCCAGGCCTGCCAAGGCCTTTGCGTCGCTGTCTACAACCTTTATCAAGGCGTCCGGATGCTTTTTCCGAAGCCTTTCCAAAGCGATCCGTCCGAACTTGCCTGCTCCCAATATCCAAAATTCCATAATCCGCCTTCCGGTTTTCAGCCCCGCCCGCGATGCATTCGTACGGGGACTTGCGTTTTCGGCCCTAAGCGGTTAGTACATAATTAATCGCGCCATTGGCAACCTTGAAATGCAAAAATCGCCTGCAAGCAAACCCGGCCAGGGAGCATTTTCCATGCAAAAACGGATTATTAACAGTTCCTTGTGGAGTAACGGCATTCAATGATTGGCGCCGATGTTGTCCGACCGATGAAGCGCCGGCAAGGCATAACAACAGCCAGCTTTAGGGATTGCAGATAATGGCCTAAAACCCAGTAACTCAACTTTTGGGATTGGAAGTAATGCTTTGAAATCAAATAATTACATTGGGGCCTAAGATATGTCTATATGCCAGAGCCCGAGAGTCATGGTCCCTTCCCCCCTGGCGGGGGAAGGACAGGATGGGGGGGATTTCCTGAATGCCCGGCCTGAATAACAAACAACCCCAAAACCTGCGAATCGTCCCGGATCAGGGCGGTCAGGCGGTTGCAGCCGACCAGGCGCTTCCCGGAAATTTCAAATGGGGCCTGCTGCTCTTTCTCATCGCCCTCTGCCTGCGCATCGCCTTTTACACCGCCCTGTGCGACGCCGAGGTTTTCGCCAAATATACGGTCCTGGCATGGGAGGCCGCCCACGGCGCCGACCTGGGCCAACGCCTTTTGGACGTCAGCCCCCTATACCTGACCCTGCTCTGGGGAGTCTGCAAAGCCGCGCCCGGGGCCTTAAAGTACATGCCCCTGATCCAGCTCATCCTGGGCGCCTTCATCCCCCTGATTATTTACGGCCTGGGCCTGCGCCTGTTCACCCGGCAAGTGGGCTTCGCCGCCGGACTTATCTACGCCATGTACGGCGGCGGCATGATTTTGGAGTCCACCCTGGAGCCCTATGTATTTGTGGCCCTGCTGAACGGGCTGGCCGTGTATTGTCTGGTCCTGTCCATGGAGGGCGAGCAGGCGTCGATCCGATTCATTGCAGCGGCCGGGATTTTGTCCGGTCTGTCCGTCCTGGCCAAGCCCAATTTTTTGCTGTTCGTCCTGTTCGCCTGCGTGTGGGTCCATTTTGCCTTACGAAAGGTCAGGCAATTCAAACAGGCCAACCTGTACCCCATTGTCTACCTGGCGGCGGCCTTAATCGTCATCGCGCCCGTGACCATCCGCAATTACGTCAGGTTCAACGACTTCGTGCTGGTGACGGCGGATTACGGCAAGGTGTTCTTCCATGGAAACGCCGGCGCCACCACGGTGTTCATCCCCCAATATCTGCCCGGCCAGGACAAGCCCGATCCCGGCGACCTCCCCGTGGATTACGCCCACGTGGCCTTTCGCAAAAAGGCCTCGCAGCTTGCGGGGCGGGAGTTATCGCCGTCCGAGGCCGCCAGGTTCTGGACCAAAGTCACCCTCAAGGATTTCAAGGAGCACCCGTGGAAGCACGTCAAGCTGGAAGGCCGCAAGCTGGCCCTGTTTTTCCACAACTTTGAGATTCACCACATCCAGGCCAACCATTACCGGTATATGGACTCCTTGCGATATCCTTTTTTGCGATACGGACTTATCGCCTCCCTGGGGCTCTTGGGCATGGCCCTGTGCCTGCAGGAAAAACGGCGGTTCGCCATACTATATGGAGTTGTGGGGGTGTATCTGATTTCGGGTCTGATTTTTGTGGTCAACTCCCGGTATCGGGCTCCGGCCGTCCCCTACCTGTGCCTGTTTGCAGGCGCTGTGTTCCATTACACGGCGGCGTTTTTCGTGGAAAAACGGACCAAGGCCCTGACCCTGACGCTAATCGCCCTGGCCTGCCTTTTGGCCCTCACCCACCTGACCTACTCCCGGGAAATCAGCGACTACCTGCTCACCGTCATGCAAATGTATCCTGAATACAGATAACTTGTTTCTAAAAAATCAAGGCGCGTCAAACAGCATGAATTTGGACAGAAAAACGTCGCTAATTATCCGAAACCCGGAATAGTCCCCTGTGCTGATCGAAATGTTGTTAGCGTAATACGACTTGGTGGAGCCTTCCTCTGCCGAAACATCCACAACCAACCGGACATTTTTGCGCCAGGGCTGGCTATCCAATTTATCCATATTCTTTTCAACTTCGAGTTCCTTGTTTAAAGCCGCCCAATCCATGAACAGATCAGTCCGGATGGAATTCCGCAATTGAATAAATAAGAATCCCTTCTCCCGCACTTGTTCTGGAGTCAGAACATCTTCATCCCAGGAATCGCTCCATCCTGCAAAATAGATATTTGCATTGCCATATTGCAATGTAATAAGGTCTTCATATGACATTTTTCCGATACAGGGCTTGTCAAACATTGCTAACTTTGCACGAAATGCCGGCGTCAACTTTCTTCTTTTTTGACCGTCTTTGGACATCAGGTAAAACTGGTTAGCATTGTATGAGGTTCTTTCCCCGCCTTTGAACAAATCAATGACCAAACGGACATCGCCCAAGTCCTGGTTTTCAGGATCAGCTTGCATGTCGTCAAAACGAGCCCATCTGACCAGCTTGGCTGTT
This sequence comes from Desulfatibacillum aliphaticivorans DSM 15576, assembly GCF_000429905.1. NCBI lineage: Bacteria > Pseudomonadati > Thermodesulfobacteriota > Desulfobacteria > Desulfobacterales > Desulfatibacillaceae > Desulfatibacillum > Desulfatibacillum aliphaticivorans. The sequence goes on from NZ_AUCT01000001.1 coordinate 141,163, forward strand.
TCTTCTTGCCCTTTAACAGTGATTTTAATGCTCCAGCCGGAGCGAACATCATCAGGGGACAAGGCGGCAATCGTCGTCATGTACCAATCAGTATAATATATTTCCGCCTGGTCGTAGGCAGCGTCATTGCTTTGGGTAGAAAGCGCGTCTCCCGCTATGGATGATCCGGCCAACGCCAGGAGGCAAAACACACAAGCCAAAATATTTTTCATGACAGGTCCTTTCCCTTTTCAAAATAGGCATTGTAAAAATATGTAGAGCAATCCCATTGCTGTGTGCGAGGCCGAAAAGGCGTTCTTTAATGATGAAAGAAGAAATAAACCGGCCAAAGCCATTTACATTTTGCAGTCGCTGATTGATCTCCGGTAGCCTCTTAAGGGACGCCGCCGCGGGATGACTAAGGATTCACAAGGTTTTTAAGGGCGTCAATCGCCTCCGCCAGGCCCTTTTTCCCATCTCCCCCAACATCCCATTGTTCAAGGGCGTCGCTCACGGCCTCATCAATATCCTCCTGGGTGTAACAGGGAGGCAGGGTTGTCGAGGTGGTGGTGCTGGTTGTGGTTGTACTTGTCGTAGTGGTGGTGCTCGACGTCGTGCTTGTCGTTGTCGTCGTCGTGGTTGGCCTTGTGGTCGTCGTGGTTGTGGTCGTCGTTGTTGTGGTGGTGGTTGGCCGGGTGGTCGTTGTTGTTGTGGTGGTGGTGGTCGTCGTCGTGGTCGTGGAGGTGGTTGCGGACGGTTTATCCTCAGAATCCTCAAGGCTCCAAGCGCCGCCGGAGCTTTGGGCAAAGGAAAAAGGGGCTTGCTCCGCCGGAGAGGCGTTGGCGCAAACGCCTGTAATTAATAATGCTTCCAACAAAAAAATGTGCAAAAGGAATATGAGCGATCTCTGTTTACAAAAATGCATAATTGCCTCTTTTGCAACCGAAAAAAACGCTTAATGGAACAGGAGAAAAATCTGGTCGGGGCGAGAGGATTTGAACCTCCAACTTCCTGCTCCCAAAGCAGGCGCGCTACCAGATTGCGCCACGCCCCGTTCTGAATTGAAGCGTCTGATTACCATGGTTTTTTGATTTGGGCAAGCCAATAGTGGAAAAATCCGGCGCTCGCCCCGGCGCGGAAATTGCATAGCATTCCAGCCAGTTCAAGACTTAATCGCAGCAACCATCCGCATTGGATGCGCTTCCGTGCAACAACATCCATAACCGGCGGATTAAACAAGGAGAACCGCTATGCAAAAAGACCACTTTATCACCTCGGACGGAACAAGAGTCGATCTCATCCCCGGCTGGTACGAACGCAAAACATCCTGGCCTTACGGCATCCAGAGCCTCCAGGAATTCGCCGACAAATGTTTTGACGGCACCCCGGACGCCTATCCCAAGGGCTACGGCTTTTTTGTCAACAAGGTCGTTGTGTTCAACTATTTTAGGGAAATCCTGAACGAATGCTTTTTGGGCCGGGACAAATTCCCCATGGCCCTGGACATCGGCACGGGCCCGGGCATCCAGCCCAGGCTTTTAAAGGCCGCCGGCATGTGCGACGAGGCCTGGGGCATTGACATCCTGCATCGGGACACGGAGTTCACCGACGAAAACACCTTTGAATTCCTGGAGGAAATGAACCGCACCTACCAATCCCGGGACAAAGGCAAGCAGCAGGAATTGGCCAATATCATAGACTTTTTAAACGGGCAGTTGGGCAACTGGTATCCCCTGCCCATGCTGTCCACGATTTTCGATCCTTCCCGGCCCCACGGCCTGGACAAATACGTGGTGGACGACTTCATGACCTGGGACCCTCCGGGCGGCGAGAAATTCGACCTCATCACCGGCATCATGTGCATCGAATATTTTGACGAACGCCCCCTGCTGAAAAAGGTCCAATCCCTCTTGAACCCCGGCGGCGTGTTTTTCGTCATCGTGGATTATTGGCACGAGGTGTGCGGCGGCTCCATGCAGCTTCCCATGGACGCCCCCTGGCTCCACTGCCGCCTGACCCGGGAGGACTTGATCCGCTATTATAAAGAAGTAAGGCCGAACGAAGCCCAGGCCGCGGAAACGTGCATCTATTTCGCCCGCAGCCACCTGACCCCTTACGACTACAACGACGCAGGAGTCGCCGCGGGCATGAAGCTCATCTCCGCCCGGCGTTCGCTCCTGAACAATCAGACCAACGCCAACGTGGTCAATTCCAACGAAGGCGGCATGTACGAGTATTTTCACGGAACCATCGTGCCCCAGGCCAAAAAGGTAAACCCTTATTTCACGCCGCCCGACGCCTTCACCCAATACCTGACCCTGGTCTTTAAGAAGGAGTGAAAAAGAAAAGGCGGCCATTAATGCCGCCAAAGCCGAGTCCCTCCGAGGATGGCCCCGGCGCGGCAGTATCGCGCCTGGGTTGTGAAGCAACAATAGGTGCGGCCTTTGCTATTGAGCAGCGCCTTGAAATTCCGGCGGACGGACTCCCCATCCAAAACCGTGGGTAACACTGGCAGAGCAGTATCCTGCCAGTGCGCGCCAGCGTATGCAGTTCGGCCCATCAGACAGTGAATTCCATGGAGTATGGACGAAAGAATGGCGCATCCAAAACCAAACAATGAACTCTTGTGAACTCTTGGGGACGTCTCTGAATTCTTGGGGACGTCTCTCAAAAACTCAATAACCGGCGCCCTATACAGAGCCTTTTCGGGGCTCGTTCCCATGCTTTGCGTGGGAATGCATACAGAACTATCTGAAATCAAATAAATTTCAACCTTGCATAACCATACTTAAAACCGGGCGTCCAAGGCAGAGTCGTATCCGGCCGGCTTAGCGGAGCGGCATGCGTACGGCGTGCAAAGGAATCGGCCGATCTTGTCATTGTAAAAACTGTTGAATCGCCCGGGCGATGTCCTGGGCGGCGCGGTTCTGGATTTCCTCCCGAACGCGGGAATTGCCCCCCATGTTGGTCAATTCCACCAACACGGCCGGAGCGTCCGCCCCGGCCAGGACGGCCAGAGGATAGCCGCCCGCGCGCACCCGGTCGGGGGGGGCATTGTTTTGCAGATTATTTTTTAAAACATCGGCCAGCCTGCGGCTGCCGGCTTTCTGGGATTGCGCCGCGGATTCCCAAGGCCGGGCCTCCAGGGAGGCTTGGACCGCCGCATCCTCCTCCGTTCCGGCGAATTCCGGGGATCGGGCCTGATAATAAGCGACCAGAATTTTGGGCTCGCCGCCCCGGCTCCAATCCCGGCCCGCATGCAGGCTGATAAAAACCCGGGCCTGATTATGGGCGGCGGCTCCGGCCCGCTCGTGGAGCGGCAGGTTGTAGTCTCCGTCCCTGGTGAGGACGGTTCGCACCTCTCCCCGGGAGTCCAGAATTCCCTTGATTTTTTTCGCCAGGGATAAAGCGGCCTGTCCCTCGTTGACGCCGTCGCCCAGATCGGCGCCGGGGTTCAGGCCCCCGTGGCCCGGATCCAGAACCACCACGGGAAGCCGTTCTGCATGGGCGGAAAACGCGCCGAAAAGCAGAAAAAGCGCTAAAACAAAAAAAAGGGTTGACCCAAGGCGCATTTTTTTGACAAAAAAACAGCCCGTTGCCATAAAATTGGCGGCCCGGGAGGGGCCCTCCTCGGTTGAAAAAGGCTCCGGCCGCTGGTTCGGCGCGGAAAAACAGGCGAAATTTTTCACGGAGCAAAATCTCCTGATGCCCGCCGCCCGTAATGGGCGGGCGTTTAGGCGGGACGGGAGCTTTGTTCCTGCCTGTTTGGACTTGACACCCTGTCCCGAATGATATTAACATTTTCTGATTACGCCGCGCCCGAAAAAAACCCGCGCACGGGTCCGGGCGAACAGGCAGCTATAACTAAACGCGACAGCCGGTCCAAGTCAAGCTTTGCCCGGCGACCCGTGCGAGAGTGGCGGAACTGGTAGACGCGCTGGACTTAGGATCCAGTTCTGGAAACAGAGTGGGAGTTCGAGTCTCCCTTCTCGCACCATTTTTGCAATCAGGATCTTGCCGGCCCCCTGGGCGGCAATTTATTTTTTTGGTTTAAAGGCCGCGGCCGATGGATGGAAATCGGCCCAAGGAAAGGATCATTATGCAAGTAACAGTCGAAGACCTGAGTTCAGTCAAAAAGGTCCTCCATATAGAGGCGCCTGCTGAAGACGTGAAAAAAGCCCTGGACTCCGCTTACGCCGAGTTGAAAAAACAGGCCAAAGTCAAGGGCTTCAGGCCCGGTAAAGCCCCCCGCTCCGTTTTGGAGCGCCTCTACAAATCCGATGTGGAGTCCGATGTCGCCGGCGAAATCATCAGCGACGCTTTCCGCGACGCTATCATGGAAACCAAGCTGAAAATCGTAGGCCCCCCGGAAATCGAGCCCCCGGCCATCGTTTCGGACGAGCCCTACAAATTTGACGCTACCGTGGAAATCTTCCCGGAACTGTCGGACCTGGACCTCAAGGAAATCGAACTCAGCAAGAACATGTACAAGGCGACGGACCAGGAAATTGAAAACCAGATCGCCATGATCCGCAAGAACATGTCCAGCCTGGAGACCGAAGAGGAAGACCGTCCCGCCAAGGAAGAAGACTTCGTGCTCATCGATTACGAAGGCGTCTGCCCGGACGGACAGCCCGACGAACTCCGGTTCACCGAAAACTTCACCATGGAACTGGGAACCGGCCGCATCCTCAAGGATTTCGACGCCCAGATCGTCGGCATGAAGCGGGACGAAGAAAAGGATTTCGAGATTTCCTTCCCGGAAGACTATTTTAATAAGGAACTGGCCTCCAAACAGGTCAAATTCCACGTCAAACTCAAGGAAATCCGCAAGCAGATTCTGCCCGAACTGGACGACGAATTCGCCAAGGATCTCGGCGAGTACGAAACCCTGGACCAGTTGAAAGACTCCATCCGGGACCACCTGCAGCAAGGCTACGACCGCCGCTCCGAGCAGGAACTGGACGAGCAGGTCTTCCAGGCCCTTTTGGGCAGGGTGGAATTCGAGGTTCCCGAAACCCTGATCAAGCATGAAACGGCCAGCATGGTCTCCGAAGCGGAAAGAGCCCTCTCCTACCGCGACATGACCTTTGAAGACACCGGGGCCACCAAGGAAGATATGGAAGAGCGTTACCGCGAACCCGCCGAGCAGCAGGTGCGCCGGTACTTGCTTCTGGATAAAATCGTGGAGCAGGAAAATGTCGAGCTTCCCGAAGAGGAATTGGAAAACGCCTTCAAGGGCATGGCCGAATCTCTGCGTCAACCGCTTGAAATCGTGAAAAAATATTATGCCTCCGACGCCGAGCAAATGAACATGCTCAGGCAGACCCTCTTGCAGAAGGAAGCCCTGAAGTACGTGAAAAACCTCAATGAAATCAAAGAGGTTGAGCTCGAACTCCAGGAAACGGAAGAATAATTCAATTCCGCTCCATCCCTAATTCGGCGGGTCCGGACCTTCACGGCCTTGAATCCGGACCCGCCATCCTGCTTGACGAAACCGCTTTTCGTTTCTATCTTCTCTATCGAAATTATCTTTTTTCCTGTTCGCCTAATTAAAAGGAGGATGCATGAGTTATATACCTTATGTTGTTGAGCAAACCAGCCGGGGGGAGAGGACTTACGATATATACTCCCGCCTGCTCAAAGATAGAATCATTTTCCTGGGCACGGAGGTCAACGACGTGGTCGCCAACTCCATCATCGCCCAGCTCCTTTTTCTGGAGTCCGACGACCCGGAAAAGGACATCAATTTTTACATCAACTCCCCCGGCGGCAGCGTCACCGCCGGCATGGCCATTTACGACACCATGGCCTACATCAAGCCGGAAATCACCACCGTATGCATCGGCCAGGCGGCCAGCATGGGCGCCGTGCTTCTGGCGGCGGGCAATCACGGCAAGCGCTATTCCCTGCCCAACGCGCGCATCCTGATCCATCAACCCATGGGCGGATTCCAGGGCCAGGCGTCCGACATCGCCATCCAGGCCCAGGAAATCCTGCGCATGAAAGAGGCCCTGAACGAAATCCTGGCCTCCCACACGGGCAAACCCTTGAAGCAGGTTCAGCAGGACACGGACCGGGACTATTTCATGAGCCCCCTGGAAGCCAAGGAATACGGCCTCATCGACCATGTGATCCTGAACCGCGAAGACCTTGATTCCATCGAAGAATAATTATTCCCAGGATTGAACCCGGCCAATCCCCCTTTAAAGGGGGGATTGGCGCCGGGATTGCATGATAATTTGTAAAAATAGTTCCCGGCCAGCTTGCCAAGAACTCAAAGCATGGCTATACTTAAAACCAGACTTTTCCGGTTTTAATTGGCTGGAAATTACGCAAATTCTTTATGGAGATTAGAGAAATATGAGCAAAAAAGGCGACTCCTCGGATCATCTGCGGTGCTCTTTCTGCGGCAAAAACCAGGATGAGGTGAAAAAGCTCATTGCCGGACCCGCCGTATACATCTGCGATGAATGCATTGAGTTGTGCAACGAGATTATTGCCGAGGAAACCGAAAAAGGGGCCGTGGATTCCGAATTCCAGGACATCCCATCCCCCAAAGAAATCAAGGCCATGCTCGACGAATACGTCATCGAGCAGGACCACGCTAAAAAAGTGTTGTCCGTTGCGGTTTACAATCATTACAAACGCCTTGACACCGCCTTTGACTCCAAGGACGTGGACATTCAAAAAAGCAACGTCCTGCTCATAGGCCCCACGGGCAGCGGCAAGACCCTTTTGGCCCAGACCCTCGCCAGGTTCCTGGACGTGCCCTTCACCATCGCCGACGCCACGGCCTTGACGGAAGCCGGCTACGTGGGCGAGGACGTGGAAAACATCATCCTCTCCCTGCTCCAGAACGCCGATTACGACGTGGAACGGGCCAAACGCGGCATTGTGTACATCGACGAAATCGATAAAATCGCCCGCAAGTCCGACAACCCCTCCATCACCCGGGACGTCTCCGGCGAAGGGGTCCAGCAGGCCTTGCTGAAAATCGTGGAAGGCACCACGGCCAGCGTTCCTCCCAAGGGCGGACGCAAGCACCCGCAACAGGATTTCGTCAAGGTGGACACCTCCAACATCCTGTTCATCTGCGGCGGCGCCTTCAACGGCCTGGCCGAGCTGATTCAACGCAGGCAGGGCGAAAAAGTCATGGGCTTCGGCGCCAAGGTGCAAACCAAAACCGACATGAAGATCGGCGACCTGCTGGTTCAGACCCGGCCGGAAGACCTGTTGAAGTTCGGGCTCATCCCCGAATTCGTCGGCCGCTTGCCGGTCATCGCCACCCTGGGCGAGCTGGGCGAGGAAAGCCTGGTCAGAATTTTGACGGAGCCCAAAAACGCCCTGGTCAAGCAGTTCCAGAAACTCTTTGAAATGGAAGGCGTCAAACTTCGCTTCACGGACAGCGCCCTTTCCGCCATCGCCAAAGGCGCCTTGGATCGCAAATCAGGCGCCAGGGGCCTGCGAGCTATCGTGGAAAAGGCCATGCTGGATATCCAGTACGAGATTCCTTCCATGGAAAACGTCAAGGAATGCGTCATAGGGGAAGAGGTGGTCATGCACGGCGAAGACCCCATCCTCCTTTTTGAACCCAGTAAAAAGAAAGCCTGATAAAACTGACGGAAATAAAACTTTATGTTCAGCATATCCAAGCTCAAAAAGAGCCAGGAAGATGAAGGAGTTCCCCGCATGAATCTTCCCCTGTTGCCCCTGAGGGACATAGTCGTGTTCCCCCATATGGTGGTGCCCCTGTTCGTGGGCCGGGACCAGTCCATAAACGCCCTGTCCGAAGCCATGGCCAAGGATAAAAGCGTTTTCCTGGTCACCCAGAAAAACGCCTCCGTGGACAACCCGGAGGAAAAAGACCTGCACAGAGTGGGCGCCGTGGGAACCGTTCTCCAATTGCTGCGCCTGCCCGACGGCACGGTCAAAGCCCTGGTGGAAGGCAAGTCCCGGGCGAAAATCACCGAGTTCATCCGCTCCGAAAGCCACTTCAGGGTGGAACTGGAGCCCTTGGCCGAACCCGATGTGCAGCAGACCGAGGCGGAAGCCATGGTCCGCACCATTTTGGAGACGTTCAAGTCGTACGCCAAGGTCAACAAGAACATTCCCAAAGACCTGATGAACAGCCTCAAGGCCATCACGGACCCGTCCCAACTGGCCGACACCGTGGCTTCCCACTTCCAGTTCAAGATTGAGGACAAGCAAAGCCTCCTGGAAGCCATATCGCCCGTTGAGCGCCTGACCCTTTTGCTTCAGTTCATGAAGACCGAAATCGCCATCAACGAGATGGAATTCCGGATCAAGGGCCGGGTCAAAACCCAGATGGAAAAGACCCAGAGGCAATACTACCTCAACGAGCAGATGCGGGCCATCCGCAAGGAGATGGGCTCGGATGACGAGCAGGCCGGCGAACTGGACGAGCTGGAAAGGCGCATCAAGAAAAAACGCATGCCCAAGGAAGCCGCCAACCGGGTGCGCCAGGAGTTCAAAAAGCTCAAGCTCATGAGCCCCATGTCCGCCGAAGCCACCGTGGTCAGAAACTACATCGACTGGTTCCTGGCCCTGCCCTGGTACGAACGCGCCAAGATTCGCACCGACGTGACCGAGGCCGAAAACATCCTGGATCAGGACCACTACGGCCTGGAAAAGCCCAAGGAGCGCATCCTGGAATACCTGGCCGTCCAGGCTTTGGTGAAAAAAATCCGCGGCCCCATCCTGTGCCTTGTGGGCCCCCCCGGCGTGGGCAAGACATCCCTTGCCAAGTCCGTGGCCCGGGCCACTAACAGGAAATTCGTGCGCCTCTCTTTGGGCGGCGTGCGGGACGAAGCGGAAATCCGCGGCCACAGGCGCACCTATATCGGCGCCCTGCCCGGCAAGGTCATCCAGTCCCTTAAAAAGGTGGGGGTGAACAACCCCGTGTTCTGCCTGGACGAAGTGGACAAAATGAGCATGGACTTCCGGGGCGATCCCTCGGCGGCCCTCCTGGAAGTCCTGGACCCGGAACAGAACTCGTCCTTTAACGATCACTATATGGACGTGGACTACGACCTGTCCGACATCCTGTTCATCACCACGGCCAACACCTTGCCGGACATCCCCCTGCCCCTCCAGGACAGGATGGAGATCATCCGGATTCCAGGGTATACGGAGCTGGAAAAATTCCATATCGCCCGGGGCTACCTCATCCCCAAGCAGCTGAAGGTGAACGGCCTCAACGACGAAATGGTGACTATCTCCGATAACGCCGTGTACACCATCATTCGCGGATACACCCGGGAAGCCGGCGTCCGCAACCTGGAGCGGGAAATCGCCTCGATTTGCCGCAAGGTGGCGCGCATCATCGTCAAGGATCAACCCGAAGGCCCGGTGCGGGTCACGGCCCAGAGCGTTGGCAAGCACCTGGGGCCCGAACGGTTCCGCCACGGTCAGATTGAACTGGAAGACCGCATCGGCCTGGTCACGGGCCTCGCCTGGACCCAGGTGGGCGGCGAAATCCTGGCCGTGGAAACCGTCACCATGCCCGGCAAGGGCGAGCTCATCGTCACCGGGAAGCTCGGCGACGTCATGAAGGAATCCGCCCGGGCGGCGGTCAGCTATGTGCGCTCCCGCACTCCCAGGCTGTGCATCGATCCCGAGTTCCATAAAAAAATGGACATCCACATCCACATCCCGGAAGGCGCCATCCCCAAGGACGGCCCCAGCGCCGGAATCACCATGTGCACCTCCATCGTGAGCGTGCTCACGGGCAGAAAGGTCCACCGCGACCTGGCCATGACCGGGGAAATCACCCTCCGGGGCAGAATCCTGCCCATCGGCGGGCTTAAGGAGAAAATCCTGGCCGCCCACCGGGCCGGCATCAAGGCCATCCTCATTCCCGAGGAAAACGAAAAGGACCTGGCCGACATCCCGGCTCGCGTTTTAAAGGCCGTCAAGGTCACGCCCGTGGGTCATATGGATCAGGTTCTGGAGCACGCCCTGGTGCTCAAGGAAGGCGAAGTCCTGTTCAACGAGGACGCCGACCTGCCCATGGGATGCGTGGTCCCCAACGGGGTGGAAAATCCGCCTGAAATGCAGATAAACTAGTGAAATTTCCGGGCCGGCGTTTGCGCACAAACCCGCGCAAACGCTGGCTCTAACAAAAGTTAAAAAAAAGTGTGACCGGGTTGTTTAATTGCTTGACATCCAAAGGCGGAATTGATACTTAACGAGCGCCTTTAGGAAGGGTTTCACCTGAAACAAAGCAACACAAAGAAACCCGGTTTTAGGAGCTTTCAACGCTCGGGCGGGTAGCTCAGTTGGGAGAGCACCGGCCTTACAAGCCGGGGGTCACAGGTTCAAGCCCTGTTCCGCCTACCACGGGGGCGTAGTTCAGCTTTGGTTAGAACGCTGGCCTGTCAAGCCAGAGGTCGCGAGTTCAAGTCTCGTCGTCCCCGCCACTAAGAAAATCAAGGGGTTAGCCGATTTCGGTTAACCCCTTTTTTCTTGCCTAAAAGCAGTGCTCCCAGCACTATTCCCAGCACCCAGCATCAAAATCAAAGTAAATGGAAGGAAAGCAGCCCTCTTGCCGGATTTTTTCCAGGGCAGGAAGGAAGATCCCTTTTTGCCGTGCTGGGAGTGCTGGGAATTAAATCATAGGCCGCTCTGTGGGGTAAGGTGTTGGGTAACCCGGAGTCCCTCAAGGCCCCGGAAAACAAAACGCCCCAGGCCATAACTGACCTGAGGCGTAATTTCCGGGTCAAAGGATGTTAATGGTCACCACAACCCTGAACAAACCCTCTGAGTTTTCCCGATTCATAACCATCTGTTGATATATAGTTACCTTGAGTTACCTTGACGTGTCAAGAAATTTGCTATGATAATGCCCCACTTGATAGGTCAGTCTTAAGCCTGGACGGCTTCCAGTTGCCTTTTAAGGTCTTCAATTTCGTTGGCCATGTCTTGTGATTCCTGAATCCAGGCCGTAGAAAATTTTTGAAGATCCCTTAAAACTTCATGAAAGATGTATTCAATACCAAACCATGCTTCACGCGTGAGATTTGGCATTGGTTCCGTCTCTATGTGAAGAATATCTTTTAGTAGGGCTATTCTGCACCTCATTTCGATTAAAAACCCCTCCATATTAGTATGATCAAAATCCGTAAGGTTTACTTCTGCTTCGGGTTTGTACATGGTAGATCCTCCCCTCTTCAAAAAGAAAACGCGCATGGTGCTGTCAGGTTCAAAAAGAAACCCCCGGGCGTTGCCGCTACCGGACACCATGCGCGCTCTATTTCTGTAAGGTGTGCTGTTGTGGTGGCCCACAAACAACAATCCCGCCTTTCCGGTGCGGGGTCCGCTTTTTGATTTGACGGCCTCAGAATAGGCCAGCCGCGCACCCGTGTCAAGTTATATCTTGATCTAAAGATTACCATTGTGTTAACCATAGTTACCGCAAACTAAAAGAGGCATAGACGCCATGCTTATCTCTAAAATTGTCTCCATACTAATGCTTTTATGGGCTCTTTATCCTGAAAACCCTTATGGGTATTATGTTTTTCTCCGGATTGTCCTTTTCATCATTTGCATTTTTTTTGTGATCGATGCGAAAGAAAAGCAGAATACTCCCATGGCCGTTGCTTTTGGCATCACAGGCATTATTTACAACCCGGTAATGTCAATCCACCTAACCAGGGAAATATGGTCTGTGATTAATGTATTGACTGTCTTTCTGTTCGGTTTTGAAGGCCTCCTTTTTAGAAAGTTCAATGAGAAAACTGATCGATAAGAAAAGGGTGATTTTATGAAAAAACTATTTTCGCTTAAGGACCTTAATAGTGATGATCTATTAGGGCTTTTTATAGTTTTTGGAATACCTATTTTAGGCTTTCTTGCTGTATTTATTGCTGCCGGGAAACCATTGCTTTTTTTCCTTTTTATTGCTGAGACAGCCTTGCTTTTAACAGCCATTTTTGGTGGTATATATTTATTCTTTAAAATCATTAGAAACATAAGAAAAAAATATAACTCACCGACCCCAACAGCCAAAACCTCAACAGGGAATAGCCGCCCCTCAACTTAGGTTTTCTTAGGTCCTTTGCCCGGCAAGAATGAAAAAGTACAGGGGGCCTTTTGCGCCTGGAAGCCATGCAAAAACATGCAAGAGACAATTTGTTTTTAGGCCCACCTGCAATTGGTTAAAAAATCAATTAATATTTCAGCCTCTTATATGAAATCTATTGATTTTTTCAATATTAGATATTTGTTCCTGTTTGGTATCCGTTTGATATGTGTTTTTCTACCGGCACGGGAAAGGGGTTCCTCCGCCTTGTCCCCCCTTTATTCCCGCCCTGGCTATTCCCCTTTGAAAAGGTCCTGGAACCAGTCCTGCTCAAACACGAAGCTGGCCGCGTTGGTTACGCCCGTCATCAGGTAGCCGCTGGCCCGGTCGCTGGCCGCGCTCTCGATTGCGTAAGCCTGGGCCGCAGCGTCTGCAAGCCCTGCGTCTGCCATCATTTCATACCGTTTGGCAAGGGCAAGCTGCCGGTCCCGTGTTTTCAGGCCGTTGTATTTGGTCAATTCGGTATCTGTGGCCGCGTCCACGGCTGTTTGCGCCATGACCTCCAATGGAGTGCCCGTGTTAACCATCACGCCGCTTTTGGCAAACCGGGCTTTTTGCTGGCCTAAAATTTTGTCCATGGTTTTGGCCGACAACTCTACGGCAACGGATGTTTGAAATACCGCTTCCTTGGCGTCTTCCCGGGCCACTTCGGCATCGTACCGGCTGATTTCCGCGTTTGCCTCTGCCGCCTGCACAATAGCCGCGGCCTGGGCCTTGCCTGCCGACTCTGCCGCTCCCCCGGCCATTAAAGAGCTAAACAAGCCAAGGCCCTGGCCGATTAAACTAATCGCTTCTCCAAATGCCATGATTAACAGTCCTTTCTCAAAAAGTTTGAATTACAAGTTTTTGTATGTTCCGGATAAGAGGTTTTCAGAGGTTCCGGCCCCTTCCCGGCCTGGTCTATTCCTGCCCTGATCCATGCCCCGATGCTCAAGCCAGCCTGAAAGGCTTCTCCCGGGTCTTTGCCCACGGGGACAGTCCACCATAACGCCTGAGAGTATTGGCCCGTCCACCAAAGGTATGCTTTCGTTCCTGCTTCATCCGCGTCCAGGGCTACAAGGATGCATCCGGCTTGCTTCAATACCTCATGTGCGTCCCTGTCCGGTTTGTCTGACACTGATCCCAAGGCAAGGGAAAAAAGGTTCTGGGGGGCTTCCTGGGCTATCAGGATCGCGTCCAGGTCGGATTCCACCACCACGGCCACGGTTCCGGAGCCAATGGTCATGGGTTGAAAGGAAGATCCCTGCAAAGCGTAATATCGCGGCCCCTCCCCTGGGTCTGGCCTTCTGATTCGGATTCTAAGAGGCTTTCCATGGGCAAGGCAGGGGATAACAAGGCCCTTTGGAAGCCATAATTTCTTAAGATCGCCGTTTTCCTTGATTTCAGGTTCCAGGCCCCAGGCTTCGCGGGCTTCCCATGTGTCCATGTGATTCCAGCCAAGGCCGGCCGCGCGAGCGGAGCTTTCAGAAATCCCACGGGCTTGCAGGAATTCCCGGCCAGGGGCCCCGCCTGAATTGTTCCACAAGGTCCATTGACACCTGGAAAGAAAGCCGGACGCTTTTTGCTGCCACAAGGTTCCCGGCTCGACCGGTTCCTTGGGAATCCAAACGGAGCGCAAGGCAAGGGGACGGCTCCCCCCTTGGCGCCTGGGCGGTTCCATGTCCAGGGCAAGGCAGGCATCGAAAAAGGAAAGGCCGTCCCGGTCCCTTAGAAATTGGATTGCATCCCCTTTGCGGTCACAGCCCCGGCACCAATACCGGTTTTTCTCCGGCCATACCCTGAAACGATCCTCCCCCCAGCAAAACGGGCATGGCCCGGCATACTCGCCGCCCTGGGTATTGGCTACCTTTTTCAACTCATGCCCTTCACTTTGAAGCAGTTCCAGAATGTTCATTGTGTGCGCCTCCGATCCTATAAACCCACCTTAGGGGGGACGGTGGACGGGAAACCCGTCCCCCCTATAAGGGGTGAAAAGTTGTCCAGCGTTATATCATTGAAATTATTAGAAATTAACGCTGGACAAGGCCGTTTTTTAAAAATCGATTTGTCCAGCGTTATGTTACTGAATTTATTGAAAACAACGGTGGACGGGTCTGAGTTGTCCAGCGTTGTCCAGCGTTTAGGAGGGTTTGAATTAACGCTGGACAAGGGCCGTTTTTCTCTCTTGTCATGAAAAAGGATTTTATCCCATGATTTCAAATAATTAACGCTGGACAACTTCGTTCTGTCCAGCGTTGTCCAGCGTAAAAGCATTGAAAATAAAGCGAATTTTATAAAAGGGGTTTGAATGGTCATTTTCCGCCCCCTTCCTGCCCTGCCAGGTCCGGGTTTTTTATAGGCTCCAAAATCAACTTATGCGTTCTTCCGGTAGGAACCTTGACCTCTTCAAGCCATCCTTTTTTAATGGCATGATTCACAACTGAGTTGCTATCATCCCGCCTGGAAAAAGTTTTGTATTTTTCTTTTATGGCATCCGCCAGAGCCTTGCCGTTATCTTCGCGTTCAATGTCCCTGCGTGACAGTTTAAGCCCCTTGTCTATAATTATCCCAACCAACTCCCGCGCCATGACATCCAAGCGTATTTCCTCAAGAGAGACATACTTCAGGGCGCCGCCCTGGCCACGCTTCCAATAAAATTCTGTGTTAGGCTTAGGGGCATAGTTTGACTTTGTGACGGAAATCTCAACATAGTCTTTTGGGTTACCTACGCCATATTTCTTAGCTTTGGACTCTTCCAGGCCGGTCATGGATGCGGCCCAACGTATGCCGTCCACAATTGCGGACGCGCCGCGCCCTGCATGCTGGGTCTGTTTTTCCGCGTTTTGCTTGCTTGTGTGGTGTGCAAACAGGATAGTCAGGCCCTTATACTTCACCACCAGGGATTCCAAAGCACTGACCCATTGTGTTGCTTGATCATTATCGTTTTCATTCAGACCGTAAAACCGGCTCTTGGGGTCCAGTATCGCCAAGTCAAGCGGCATATGCTTTTCTATGGTCTGATCCAGCCAGTAGTACCATTGGGAGCGTTCCGGGTTATTTTCTTGGAGTTCCATCAATGGCCCGACTATACCGGCCACGGAAAAAGCATGCAGTCCGTCAGGGAATTGCCCGCGGCCAATAGTCCAAAGCCGCCTGTGGAGCTCCGCCTCTGGATCCTCTCCAGCCAATACCAAAACCTTCATAGGATTTGGCGGCTTTAAAGGTCCAAGCCCCTGGCCGCGGGCAAGGCCCATTGCAAGTTGTAAAAGGAAAAAACTTTTCCCCGTTCCACCTGTCGCCATAATGGCGCCCACGATCCCCCTGGGCAAAAAAACATCCTTCCCATATTTTAGGATCGCCTCCACGGGTAAAGGTTCCACGGCAAGAATGGAAGCAATGTCTGTTTGTTCCGGAGCAAGCGGGGAAAAGTCTACACTTTTGGGGTTTTCATGTTTCGGATTTGGGAAGTGCTCTTCTTGCAGTTCCTTTTCCCTTGCCAGGACAGCCTTTTGCAGGGCCATGATTTCCTTTTCCGAGGTTTCACCTTCCCGGGAAGGTTGTTCCCTGTCTGGAATGGAATCAATGCATGGTTCCTCTTCATACTCTTCAACGGGCAAGGGTCTGACAAGGTTAAGGTCAATTATGGCCATTGGTTGTTTTCCTTGTGGCGTTTGCAGGATTGCCTGAAAGGGCTTCTATTCCGGGCCGAATTCGTCATATGTCGCCCCCCTGTTCAATGTATGTGTGGGCGAGTTCCGTAGCCCTTACTTCGATATTTCCGTTTTCAACGTCGATGGTGACAAGGCCCAACTCCCGGAATTCTTCCAGGGTTTTTTCTGCCTGGGATTTGGAAAGGCCGCAATAATCCTTCAAACGACGGTAGCAACAAGGCAGAGTCAAACCATGAGGCCAGCCGCCTTTGCGAAATGGCTCATTAGGCTTAACTAATCGTTGGAGAAGCGCCAATCCCTTAGCCTTTTCCATAGATGGATTACTCATGCGCTCTTCTCCCTACGCCGCGTTCCTGGGCTCGATCTTATGGTTTTCCATGAAGGCTAGGACGGTGCCTTTTTCGTACCTTATGGCCCTGGCTGAAACCTTATGATAGGCCGGACCGTGGCCCAAACTCCGCCAGTTCCGAAGGGTGGACAGGGCAAAACCTGTCAAAGTGGATACTTCCTTTTCATTCAAAAAAACTTTTTCCTGTTCCATGATAATCGTTCCTTTCAATGCTTTGTTTGGTGTCAAATTTATGACCACGTTAACCGCTGATATCCATATAAGCACTTTATTTTATTGATGAAAATAAGAAAGGCTGTGGCTGCTATAACACCCCCAGGATTCCATAATTAATAATTACAAAAAAAAGCCGCAAACCTAATAGGAATGCGGCTTTACATCGGTCAAAGAATTATTTTTTAGAATAAATGTATCAATCCCAGGATTCGATAATTATTCAGCCTTCACGTTTATCTCTTTTGGGGCTTTAGGTCTTCCTGGCCCCTTTCTGGCAACCTTTAGAATGCATTCCCAAATAAACTCAAACCCGTCATCAATATAATGTTTGTTTCCGTCTTTTGGCTTTGGATAAGGGAATTTTTCACGGAAGACCTTTTTCAGATCCCCCTTTCCAATTTTCCAATTCTCCACACTATCAAGATTGTCATTGCAATACTCGGTCAGATAACGCGCTGCCTCCTTAGTTCCCCTCCAAGCCCTTCTTTCTTCCTTGATCCTGGCCAAGTCTCTCTTGATCCTAACAAATTCTTTGCGCTCGGTATCGTTTAGGGGAGAGGTGTCTATCTCAAGTTTATCTCTGTATGCTTCGACATCTGCCCGGCGGAATACAATTGTGTCAATATTGACGTCTCGTCCTCTTTCGCTCATGAAGGCTATTTTCATTGAACCATGAGGAGAAGAAATCCATCGTTTGGGAGGACCATACTGCGAACTTTCTGTATAATACCCTGTTTGGAATGCCTTCAAATGGCCATTATGGATTAAATCTAAAAGAATGTATGCTCCCTCAATCTCTAATTGATCCATTGCTTGATTAAATGTGAGATAATCAAAAGTAAATTTCATTGGCTCCGCGCCTCCTGTAAACGCTCCTGATTAGGGTGCCAGGGGAAAGCCGGTCAGGATTCCGGCCTTTCGGGAGCTACCCTATCCCCTGGGAGCCTGCTTATTTGTGGTCGCTCATGTTTGCAACCTTCTTATCCGGTTCCTTTTCCTCGGCCTTTGTCGCTTCATCCACCAGTTGCCCGGCAAGGTCGGAAGCCTGTTTCAAGGCATCATCCCTCAAATGGGCGTAGCGTTGGGTCATGGACGGGCTTTTGTGGGTAAGTAGCTTTTGAAGGGTGTACATATCCACTTTGCCCGAGCTTGCCAGCATGGAGGCGTAAACGTGGCGCAACCCATGCAGGGCTCTAAAGTCCTTGGGAAGGCCAGCCGCTTCCTTGATCCGGTTTGCTGATTTCTTAATACAGGTCCGTTGTTTGCCTTTCCTGCCCGGGAAAACATAGGGGCTCTTGCTCCTGGGATGCTTTTCAAGCAGGGTTCGGGAGGCATCGTTCAAGGGTATCTTTTGGCTCAAGCCGCCCTTGGGGTCCACGATCTCAATAAACCCGCGGTCAAAGTCTACGTGATCCCATTGCAGTTTTAGCAGTTCCCCGCGCCTCATGCCGCTGTACAAGGCCAATTTCATAATGGAAGCCACTTGGGTATTGGTCGCCTTGTCAATGGCTTTTAGGAGGCTTTTCAGTTGGTCGGGGTCCAGGTCCTCAGTCTTCTCATTGTGGACGGTGGGCATTTCGATGGTAAAGCCCAGGTCCGGGCTTAATCCCTTTTTGGCTCCGAAGTTCACAAGGCGTCTTAGCAGGGCAAGGATATGGCGAACGGTTTGTGATTTGTACTTTTTTTGAAGCCGGATGCGCAACCGGTCCACGTCCAGTTGAATAATTTCATCCGGTGCCTTGCTCCCGAATGAAGGCTTGATGTGGTTGTCATACCGGTTTTCATCAACCCGAAGGCTTTTATTATAGGCCCTTTGCGCCTTGTACTCTTCCCAAATCTTATCCAGGGTCCACCGGCCATCCTCTTCATTCCTGAGAGCCCTGGCTTCCTCCCTGCGTTCCTCGTTGCTGGATTCCTTGCCCTGGATCCTCTTGGCTCTTATTCCCGCTGCCCTGGCAGGGGTCATATCATCCTGGTATTGGCGCCCGGCCTTTTCTTCAATCTGCTTACCGTCCTTCCTGTAAAAGATATAATAGACGCGCTCCGGCTTGCCTGATTGAGTGTGTTTTGACTCGATGAAATAGACTCCCGCATATTTGGTCTTGTGTCTTTTCATGGACGGCATGGCGGCCCCCTTATGGCTTGGTCTTAATATTGACTCCCAGCAGTATTCCCAGCATGTTTTTTGTATATCAGGGGAAGTCTTTGGACGTCAAGGGAAATAAAGGGCCAAAAAATACTTAACATTCAAATAGTTTTAGAACTACCGGGAAATAGCGGGAAATGAATTCCCTTGGCCTGTCAAGCCAGAGGTCGCGAGTTCAAGTCTCGTCGTCCCCGCCACTCAAAAAATCAAGGGTTGTCCGAATTTCGGACAACCCTTTTTTTCGTTCCAAATTCCTGCTATAGATCTTTTTATTTCTAAATCCATTTTTGTAGCGGACGGCCCCAAGAGGGTTTTGATAGCGCGAGTAGCCCCCTTTACTAGGGCAAAGCTCATTGCATAATCGTTTGTGAACAGCTAACAAGTCAAAGACTTGGATAATTGGCGGCTTTCCTAACAGCAGTTTACCATATAGGAGGCAGTATCATGCTGAAATTGGACGATTTTTTGAGAAGAGGATTTTTTCCCAAAGAACTGCTTCCCCCATTTACTACAATTTCTTTTGCTGATGCATTGGAAGGCCTTGGCGCGGTGCCTGAGGTTACTTATCAAACATCAAAATGCGTGCGATTTTCTTTTTCCAAGTACGCATCTCTTCGTCGTGATATATCTATCCCAAATCCACACCCATTTTGCGAGTTAGCAGGTCTTATTGTCGAGCATTGGGATACACTAACAGCACAATGGGCAAAATCTTCAATAACCCGTAGTGCGCCTGTATTGTCCACGGTTAGAGCCGTTGAAGGTGCCTCCGGTTTCACTAATCTCCCCAGCACCCGCGCTGAAGTTCGGTCTTCTGGGCGTTTTCTCCTTAATGCAGATGTATCAAAATTCTACCATACAATTTACACTCATAGTCTACCATGGGCATTACATGGCAAAGCCAATGCAAAGAATAATAGGCGTTGGTCGCCAAAGACCGGGATGCCTCAATTAGTCGGCAATGGGCTTGACCTTTGGTCGAGAAACCTGCAAGACGGCCAAACCATTGGTCTCCCGGTTGGCCCCGATACTTCTTTTGTTCTTGCTGAAGCACTGTTGTCTGCTGTTGATCAACTATTAATGAAAGAAATCACTGATGCCCGTGGATTTAGATTTGTAGATGATTATGAATTTGTTTGTGACAGCCTTGAAAAAGCTGAACAAATATTAGCTGTCCTTCAAGGTGCACTTTCAGAATTTGAGCTAAACTTGAACCCCAAAAAAACAACTACTACAGAACTTCCTGCAGCGTTAGACACAACTTGGGTAAATGAGTTTAGCGGGCTTGAATTTGCCGCTGAGCCACAAAAAATGCAACGTCAATTAGTTCGCTATTTCACTGATGCTTTCGAACTCGCTCGGAAGTTCCCTGGTGAGCCTGTTCTTAAGTATATTACAGCCAGACTGCCGAGCGACCCACCTGATAATAATACAGCCATACTGATACAGCGTCTGTCTTTGCAAGCTGCCTGTGTTGACTCTGGTACACTTCAGCAAACATTGCTTTCATTCCAAGAGCATAGAACCCGCGGCAAGGATATCGATCTGCCAGCATTAAAAAGAGCTTTAGACTTCATTACCCAAAGACATGCACCTCTAGGACATAGCAGCGAGGTTGCATGGTGCATCTGGGCTGCAGGCGTCTTTGCAATACAACTTTCCAAAGAGTCAGCGGCTTGTATAGAAGAGATGAAAGATGACGCTGTTGCATTGACCGCTCTGGACGGTATTCATAAAAAAGTATTTGAATCTCCTCCAAACATAAATGTGTGGGCAGATTTGATTAAAAATTTTGGTCTTAATGAACAGCATTGGTTGCTTGTATACGAGTCCATCGGTCAAGGTTGGCTTCCCTCTCCTGGTGGCAATGACCCAGCACTTGAACATCAATTCTTTCAGCACCTTCGAGCAAAAGATGTCAAATTCTATGATTCTACAGTCAATCTCAATATCCCAGTGCCTCCTATCCCAAATATATATTAACACGAGTTCATGTGTTTTCAGGGGACGTGTTTCAGTGTTTCAGGGGACGTCTTTGATTATTCCACTAACTCAATCTGTAAAGCATGATCTGTTCATGCCAGTTGTGGGCGTATAGTAGTTGTGCGGCTGTGCTGCATGTCGCTCTGCGACCCAGGCAGGGTACGGCTTTGCCAGGGCTGCCCAAAAAAGACTTCAACCACGGAAGGCACGGAGGTCACGGAATTTTTTTTCTTCCGTGTTTTTCAGTGTATTCCGTGGTTGAAATAATCCTCTTTCGGAAACGGGAAAACAAGACATTGGGTTCCCGATAGGGACGGGTTGGGAGACCCAGCCCCTACATGGGCCGTAGACGATAGGGAATGACAGGCAAAAAATCGGGCAGGGAAACCCGGCCCCTACAAAAAACAAAACAAAGCAGACAGGCACGGGGACCTGTCACTACATGGACCATGGTTGCATGATCTGTTCGTGCGAGTTGTGGGCGTATAGTAGTTGTGCAGCTGGACGCCATGTCGCTCTACGACCCAGGCAGGGTACGGCTCTGCCAGGGCTGCCCAAAAAAGACTTCAACCACGGAAGGCACGGAGGTCACGGAATTTTTTTTCTTCCGTGTTTTTCAGTGTATTCCGTGGTTGAAATAATCCTCTTTCGGAAACGGGAAAACAAGACACTGGGTTCCCGATAGGGACGGGTTGGGAGACCCAACCCCTGCGCGGGCGCGACAAGCGGCGCCCCTCCGTGATCCAGGGAATGGCGGGCGAAAAATGCGGACAGGCACGGGGGCCTGTCACTACGTGAACCAGGAACACTCGGGAATGACAGGCAAAAGTCGGGCAGCGAACCCCTGCCCCTTCGCGGGCGCGGCAAGCGGCGCCCCTGCGGCGGGAAGAAGGTCGAGAAGTCGCGGGTGAAAACGGCAATTTTGAGGTGTAAAAGCCTGTCAGCAAGCCTTTTGTGCTTCGCACCCAGGCAGCAAACTGCGCTGCCTGGGCCACCCAAAAAATGTGGGTAGGGAAAACCCTGTTCCTACGAAAAACGAAACAAAACGGACAGGCACGGGGGCCTGTCACTACAAAGCGCGGGGACCTCGACATTACATTATCCCTCTGCGCGAAGCGCCATTTTAAAAAGTTTTGCCCCGCTTTTTCAAAAGCGGGCCGCCGGAGGCAGGCCTTTCGCAGTTTAGCAGTTCGCCGCCGGTGGCATGCTTTTCCGTCTTTTCGCTTTGGAGGCAGGCCTTTCGCAGTTTAGCAGTTCGCCGCCGGTGGCATGCTTTTCCGTCTTTTCGCTTTTCGGCGGTTTGCCGCCGGAGGCAGGTCTTTTGCAGTTTGGCAGTTTGCCGCCGGAGGTATGTTTTTCCGTCTTTTCGCTTTTCGGCGGTTCGCCGCCGGAACTTATTTCAACGGACGCCCCCACCTTCTTAAACCTGTTATTATTTATGGTTATTTTTTACAAAATCACGCATCAGTTCAGGCCATTTCTTAAAATCGGAGTACCCATTGGCAATCACGAGTTCTGAATCAGGCAGCAGCCGGTGAAGCTCTTCCGCTGTTTCCACCGGATGCGTGGGGTCTCCAATCCATCCAAGGATCAAGCAGGGGGCCTGGATATTTTCAATCGTATCCCGGGAAGGAAAATCGGTCAGGGCCGCGCCCGTGAACAGGTTGTAAAGGGTTTTTCTTTTCAAGGATTTCATGCCTTCAAGTGCGCCTTCAACCTTGCCCTCTTCGGCGTCGATCAGCCATTGGGGAAGCAGGCGGGACAGTTTGTTACGCATCATCCGGGCCAGCATCCCTCCGCCGAACAGCCACCCCATCGCTGCCATTTTATTGTAAAGTTTACCTTGTTCCGCCCGGGTTTCCCAGGCAGTAGGCGGATTAACCAGAATCAGGCCTTTTATTTTTTCCGGAGCAATACAGGCGGAATAAATCGCCGTGGCGCAGCCCATGGACTGGCCGCCGGCAATGACCCTGGTTTCACCATAGCTTTCGGCCACTGCCAGCATGTCTTTTGCCAGTTGTTTCCAGTGATAGTCTTCAGGAAAAAACGTGGGCTGGGTTTCCCCGTGTCCCCTGGCATCATACCGGATCAACCGGTTTGTCTCAGGAAATGCCTCCCATTGGAACAGATCAATAAGATCCTCGCTTTTCATGCTGCCCATGAGCCCATGCCCCCAGATAAAAGCCGGCCCTTCGCCGGTGCAACGTGTATTGAAGCGGATGCTGTTAATAGGTTTGACTGGCATGATCAACCCTTTCGCGGTTTGAGTTTTCTGGTTCACTATCCGATTGTTTTGTACAGATTTGCGGATGGTTTTTCAAGGCAAAGGCATAATACGAACCTTTATTCATAAAAAATTTTAACTATCTATTAAAAAGGAAAATTTCTCTTTACAAAATATGAACTATAGTTCATATAATAACCCCAATGCAAAGAGGCCGGGTCACGGACCTGGCTTAACTCTGTTTCTGCCATGGCAGAGCAGGATATAAAAAACAGCATCTGGAGATCGCCATGAAAGCATTGCAGTTCAATGTAACTCCCCCCGGATTTATTGCAGCCAAGGCAATCAAGCCCATTTTCGGAAACAACGTCTATTTTAAGGGGCCGTTTAAAACCGTCCGTCTTGTGGAGATTCCCGAACCAGCCGCTCCCGCCGGACAATGGGTCAAGCTGAAAACCATCTTCTGCGGTTTTTGCGGCAGCGATCTGAATCTCATGATGCTCCATGACTCCCCCACTGCGTCGCCCTTTAGCTCTTTTCCCTGCATTATCGGACATGAGGTGGTTGGCAGGATCGTTGAAAAGGGCCCGGAGGCGACCCAATTTGAATTAGGGGATGTGGTTACGGTAAACCCGGGCCTTGGATGCACGGTTCGGAAACTGTCTCCCCAATGCGCCGTCTGTGCGGCAGGCCGTTCCCTAAATTGCGAAAATTCCGCCAAAGGCGGTTTGCCGCCCGGCATGTTCACGGGGCTCAATTCAGGGGTTACCGGGGGATTTGCTCCTTTTATCCGCGCCCATGAAAGTCAGCTTTTCAAGGTCCCGGACTCTCTTGGCATGGAGGCTGCGGCCATGACCGAACCCCTTGCCGTGGCGCTGCAGACCGTGTTTGACAATATGCCCGAACCTTCAGACAAAATTCTTGTGATCGGCGGGGGGGTCATCGGCAACCTGGTGATCCAGGCGGTCCGCACCCTTTGTCCTGACGCCGGCATCGCCCTGATAGAGCCTGCAGCCCATGCCGCAGCTCTGGCCGAGGAGTTGGGACAGGCTGAAATTATTCCTTTCAAGGCAGTGTACCAGACTGCGGCCGAATTCACCGGCGCCGCCATGTACCAGCCCCAGTTGGGCCAGCCGGTGCTCATGGGAGGATTTGACCGGATTTACGATACGGTTGGGAATTCAGCCACCCTGAACATGGGCCTGAGAATCCTTGGACCCTTTGGAACACTGAGCCTTGTGGGCATTGGCAGCGACGTTAAACTGGATCTGACCCCCTTATGGCTCAAGCTCCAGAACATCAAGGGGGTCTACGGTTACGGCCGGGTGACTTACCAGGGCGAAACCCGCCATGTATTTGACCTGGCTATGGAGTTCATGAATGAAGGAAGGATCCGGACAGCCCCCCTTGTGACCCACACGTTCAGGCTGGAAGATTATAGGGAAATGATTGAGGTGAACTTGAATAAAGCCCGGCATGGGGCCGTAAAGGCCCTGGTTCGGTTTGATTGATGCATTTCAGGGGACGTCTCTCAATTTCAGGGGACGTCTCTCAACAATTTCAGGGGACGTCTCTCAAAAACTCGATAACTCTGTGCCAGGCACTGAAAAACCTGGTCTGCTCGTGCGCGCCATGGGCGTCCGGCAGCGATGCGGCTGCACTGCATGTCGCTCTGCGACCCAGGCAGGATAAGGCTCTGCCTGGGCTGTCTAAAAAAGACTTCAACCACGGAAGGCACGGATGACACGGAAATTTTTTTCTTCCGTGCATTTCAGGGGACGTCTCTCAAATGCATTTCAGGGGACGTCTCTCAAAAACTCGATAACTCTGTGCCAGGCACTGAAAAACCTGGTCTGCTGGTGCGCGCCATGGGCGTCCGGCAGCGCTGCGGCTGAACTGCATGTCGCTCTGAGACCCAGGCAGGATACGGCTCTGCCTGGGCTGTCTAAAAAAGACTTCAACCACGGAAGGCACGGATGACACGGAAATTTTTTTCTTCCGTGTTTTTCAGTGTATTCCGTGGTTCAAATAATCTTTTTTCGGAAACGGGAAAACGAGACACTGGATTCCCGATAGAAACGCTCGGGAATGACGGCGGGGGAACGCTGGATTCACGATAGGGACGGGTTGGGAAACCCGGCCCCTAAGCGGGCGCGACAAGCAGCGCCCCTATGGCGGGATGATGGTCGAGAAATCGCCGGTGCAATTGGCAATTTTGATGTGTGTAAGCCTGTCAGCAGGCCTTTTATGCTTCGCACCCAGGCAGCAAACTGCGCTGCCTGGGCCACCCAAAAAATGTGGGCAGGGAAAACCCTGTTCCTACGAAAAACGAAACAAAACGGA